>DAIDIS010000195.1 GCA_027451785.1 Acidimicrobiales bacterium | reverse complement strand
GGACGGGAGAAGCGCCGCATCGATGGTACCCCGGCCGTTTGCTGATCATGCCGGAATTTGGGTTCAGCCGGTGGTTGGATGTGTCGGTGTCGAGTTATCGGGTGCCAGAAGGTCAAACCCGTCGGGAGTCTTTAGCTGGTCGGGTCCGGTGCCGGCGGTATCGGTTAGGCCGTATTGCCAAACGATCTGGTTGTCCGCGGGGTTGATGATGACGACCCGGTGGCGGTAGTCGTCGTTGACGCAAAGCAGCCCGTTTGGAAGGCGCTCAGTCAGGCTCGGGTGGTCAAGCATCCCTTCACCGGAAGAGACCTGATATTTCCAAACGATCTTGCCCTCTCTGGTGAACTCGTAAAGGCCACCCGGTCTTGAGTAGTCGGCTATCAGGTAAAGATCCGGACCGAGTTGCTGAGGATCGGAAGGGTACGCGATGGGGAGCTTCAGGCTCCAGACAACTTGTCCTGTGGCGGTGACCTCATCTACGTACGAGCCGTCTATCTCCGATATCAGGAAGTTGCCGTCGGCCAGTGGGGTGTCGCCATTGGGATATGCGACGTCGTTAGGAATGTCGTGTTGGCACCGGCCAGTGTTTCCTATTGCCGACGAGTAGGTGAAGTCGGGATTCAGGAAGAGAATTCTGCAGTTCTTGGCATCGGCCACAACAACCCTCCCGTCCTTTAGAAGGTAGGCATCGTCGGGCTGATTGAGGTAGCCGGGTGTGCTACCCGGGACATTAGGATGCCCATAGGATGCGAGTACCTTCCCAGAGGGGAAGGCGATTTCCAGAATCGTGTCCTGGTCTTCTTGATTGGTGATGATTGCCGTGCCGTTTTTCGCGAAGAACGCGTCATCAGGAAAGTAGAACCCTTGCGGAGGAGCAGGTGCCGCAGGACTTGGGAAGGACCAAAGAATCTGCTTCGAAGTGTTGACAAGCAAAAGGCGATCGTTGCCGCGATCGGCGATGAGTAGCTTGCCGACGAAGGGAACGATGGGGGCTGCGGCCTGTCCGGATGCTCTTTTGGAGGTCTTTGCGGGCGGAGAAGCGCTTACCATCCTGGCGATCATCACCGACTGCTGCGGCATTCCGAGCTGGCCTTCGCCCCCGAGAATGTAGGTCGTGTCTCCCAATTGAGCGATTCCCATATCCGACGTGGGAAGGGGAAGGGTGGCAGCTTGTGTGACCGTTTGGTTGTTGGTGTCAATGGCGAGCACGGTATCAAGCGCGTCCGCCCCCGACCTGCCTCCAATAACCAAAAGCTTCCCACCAACCACTGCAGCTCCGGCGTGGGCGATGGGTTCCGGTAAGTGACCGGCGATTGTTGCCGTGTGGGTCTTCAAGTCGATGGTCTGGATATCGTCGGTGTCGACTCCTCCGGATTCACCACCGATCACCCACAGTCTCCCCGAGTCGATGGCCAACGCCGGGTAGCGTACGGGAACCGGAAGGTTGGCCACTGTCGAGAAATCCGTCCCGTCGGTTGTACGCAGCACCTGAGGTAACAGGTTGGTGCCGTCATACCCGCCGGCCAAGTAGATGGAACCGTCTGGCGCGGTGGCTGAAGCCAGATCCGCTCTCTGTTGGGGAAGTTGCCCGGTGACCTTCGCCGCCGACTGCCCCGCAGCGGTGTCGGGTGAATACTGCTGCACGGAGGTAGTCAGCGTCGAAGACCCCCCTCCGAAAACCAAGTAACGGCTGCCTATGGATGACCCGGCCGCATCGTGGACCGGAACCGGTAGATTACCGACTTGTTCACTGGTGCCTGTGACCGGATCAATTTGCAGGATCGAGCTTGTTGTTGAATTGCCGTTGCCGGTAAGGCCCCCGAGCAGGTCCAGTGACCCGTCGGCCGCAACAGCCACAGTTCGAGATAGCGGGGTAGGCAACTCCCATTGAGCAGTCGATACGACTAATTGAGGTTGGCTCGAAATTGCGCCCCGCCCGGAGTTTGTCGTCGTCGAGGAACTGCGAGAAGCCGGTCTGTTGTTCGAAAAGGCCAGATTGAATACGCCGATCAATGCGACAGCGGCTAGGACCACTAGTGCCGCCACGAGCACGCCCCGATTGCGCGTGTGGGTGCGCCTCCGGATCGATTTTCTTCCCAATGGTCTCCCCGATTCCTAGGCCTTCCGGTTCAAGGCCTACCGAAATATAGCCATCATTGGGGAGATTTACACTTACCGCTGTGAACTTTGGCCTCGGGAAGATGAACGATATTTGCTAGGCGCTGTCGTCCCGCCGTTGCTCACTCAAAAGTAAGCGGGCCGGATTTCAACTTCCGGTATGACTACCGGCAAGGTTGAGCCGTCGGACTTCCTCGTGAGCCTGTATCCGTCGCGTAGTACTTCCTGAACGGCGAAGCCATGCACCCACTCTCCAACAAAATGCGTCCTGACTTCCACTGGCTGACCTACGCTAAGACGTCCAGACATCCGAGGCGTTAGAGGCGAAATCAAGTCGGACAACTCGTCCATTTCAGAATTTTGCGCGTCTGCGGAAATTGTCTTGAGCATCGTGAGAGACGTCATTGCTCTGCCACCCTCAGCTGAGCCGCTATTCGGCGTGCTTCGTCGATAAGGAGATCGAGTGAGTCAACGATGTGATCGAATCCAGCGAACTCTCTCCTCCGGTCTTCGGCGATGTAAGTGGACAATTTCGTGCCGACATCCGTTAGGTCATCCATGACTCGAACGCAGAAAGAACCTACCGATCGGTTCACCGCATCACTCCCCGGCGAATTCATCTCGGGAGAAAGTGCGCTTTTGCTTGTGAGGTTTCTGGCAAGACCAGCGCTTCCCAGAAGTGCTTCGCCGTCCAAGTCCGACCTAGAAGTAAGCGCAATTCCCACAGAAGGTCTTAGTTGACAGCATTCGACCTGTTGAGAGACATCGGTCCGAATTCCCTCGGCGATCTTCAGCACCTCGGCCGCATTCGAAACGAGCGGACAAAGTATCGCGAACTCGTCACCGTCAATGTGGGAGGCAGTGTATCCGGGGCTCAGATTATTAATGATTTGGGTGCCCACAGTTTCCAGAACTTTGGCGGCGGTTGAGTGTCGGCGGCAATAAGCAGCGGACTTGAACCTGTTTAGGTCGATCATGACTATGCCAACTCGGAATTCCCGAATGTTGGCTTCCCACAAAGCGAGATTAATATTCTCAATGAAGCTGACTCGGTCGACGAGCCCGGCCGGACGAGTTTCGACGGAAAACTTATTGAACTCGGGCTCACCATCTCGATTGTCGAGCATCTCCTCAAGGGACAATACGATTCGGTGTTCGGTTGCAGACCATGACCATCGAGCCAAACGTGGCCCTTCAATGGTGGAGAGGCGGAAATTTGAGCTTCCCGAGCGGCCTCCTTGGGCTGATTCGCTAAGGCATCGAGCCAGTTCGGTCGAGTCGGGACACTCAAGCGCTTCCAGCCAACGGCGTCCCAAGCTCTTTTCCTTGGGAATTCCTGTAATAGTGGACCACGAACGGGTTTGGAACTTCAAGCTGAGGTCGCTATTCAAAACGAGCATCGCCATTGGGAAGGCGGACATCTCAATGGCGGCATCGTCGCGGACTCGTGGATTGCGAGAGGGGCTTCTCCCATTGGAAACACACGGTTGCGGGTAGGCAAGCCTCTTGGTCCGCATTGCTTCAATCTCCGTTACAAAGGCGGTCGTAGTACCGCTCTGAGAGGAACGTAGGGTTTCTGTATCGCTCATGAAACAAGTAGACAACGTCACTGTGGGAGGCCGAGGGAGAGAATGTGGAGATTGTATGGATTCTTGAACGCGTTAAGTGGCTGATTTTGCGCTGATTGCCAGGCGGATCGCGCACAAACTTCGGATACGAGTATGGGAAACTGAAGGCGGAGGGAGCGATGCCCGCGACAATTCTGGTAGTTGAGGACGAGCAGAAGTTGCGGGAGCTTTTGCGGTTGCAGCTGGAGCGGGAAGGCTATTCGGTTCTAACCACAGGAAGCGGTGCCGAGGCCTTGGAAATTGTGATGCATGGGGCTCCTGAGTTGGTCATATTGGATCTGCGTTTGCCGGATATACCGGGCGAAGAAGTTGCAAGGCGGATTCGAGAGCAAGCGGATACGGCGATAGTTGTCCTTACGGCCAGTACGTCTGAGCAAGCTCGGATAGCCGGGCTGGAGGCAGGCGCTGACGATTACGTAACCAAGCCCTTCAGTCCGCGTGAACTGATGCTTCGAGTGCAGGCGATTCTTCGGCGTAGCAGCGCCCTCGGACGCCAAGAGTCGGTCGCAAGCTTCGGAGCAGGAGAGCTTGTCCTTGACGAGTCACGGCGGGAAGCGAAAGTCCGAGGATCGGTTGTCGACTTGACCCCGACGGAATGGGATCTTCTTGCAAGTCTCGCGAACGCACCCGGGCGTGCGTACTCCCGCCGGGAGCTTGTGAATCGAGTTCGTGGGTATGAATACGAGGGATATGAGCGCTCAATCGACTCGCACGTAAAGAACCTCCGACACAAGGTCGAAGCGGAGCCACGCCACCCGCGTATTGTCCTTACGGTCCTTGGGTACGGCTATAAGTTAGGGATCGACCGAGATGGCGAGTAAAGGTCGAGTGGGCGCGTCCATCAGGACGCGTATTACTCTCAGTTTTGCGCTGGGAGCCTTGGTTGTCGTGGCTCTCCTCATCGGGATCGTCGAATGGTCTGCAAGAGGTGACCTGGCAACGCTTGCGAACCAGCAACATCAGCGAGCGGCAGACAATATCGCCGATGTTGCCAAGGATGCTTACGAGGCTAATCATTCGTGGTCGTCCGTTGACTTATCGGAGCTCTCGGCAATAGCCAGCGATTTCAGAGCAACGCTCCGCATCGTCGATACCTCAGGTCATGGGATTCCGGTGCCGCATGGACAGTTGCCTGCTTCCGGAGTGAATGGGCCGGTCATCAAGCACGATGTAGATGTCTCCGGCAAGAAGGTCGGTGTAATTTTCCTTCATTTTTACAGCTACGTGCCCCGAGCGGCCGAAGAGAACCTCCGCAATTCCCTTGTCAGTGCTGGAATTTATGGACTCGTGATCTCGCTGGTGGTGTCGTTGGTTCTTGCTTGGGCTTTTGGTTTGGTTATGGCAAAGCCGGTAAGCGTGATAGCTACGGCTGTGCGTTCAGGAATGGCAAGGCCGGTCAACGTGATCACGACGGCTGTGCGGTCGATGGCCGCCGGTGATCGCGGGGCGAGAATTGATGAGACGTCCGTTCGAGGTGGGCGTGAACTCACAGAACTCGCTGCGGCATTTAATGAAATGGCTGATGCTCTTGCTCTGGAGGACAACCTTCGACGGAGTCTCGTGGCAGACGTGGCACACGAGCTTCGAACTCCCTTGGCAATCCTTAGAGCGACCTCGGAAAGCCTGGCTGATGGATCCTTCTCTCCTCGCTCCGATACGTTTTCCTCGCTACACGAGGAGGTGTTGCGTCTATCAAGGACCGTTGAAGACTTGGAGAGCCTGTCGACAGCCGAGGCAGCCCATTTGAGCATTCATACCGAGGAGATAGATGTTTCGACCTGCGTTGCTCATTCGGTCGAGTCGATGCGACCTCAGTTTTCCGCAGCGGGAATTGAGTTACAAAGCGATCTTCGGCCGATAAAAGCTTCAGCCGACCCGGTCAGGTTGGACCAGATGATTGCCAATCTACTTTCGAACTCACTGAAGTTCACCCCATCAGGGGGAGAGGTCACCATCACTACGGCGTCCGACGAGAACGGTCCACGTATCGAAGTAACCGACAATGGAAGGGGAATTTCACCAGAGGATTTGCCGCATGTCTTCGATCGATTCTGGAGGGGCGAATCCGCCGGATCGACACCCGGAAGTGGAATTGGTCTTGCGATCGTACGCGCTCTTGCCGAAGCCCAAGACGGTTACGTGGAAGTCTCAAGCGAGCTTGGTACCGGCACCAAGGTAACAATAAGGCTGGCGCGCTAGGCGACTCGCTGACAGCCGACAGGGTCTCTGGCTTGGAGCGCGTGAGGGCGAGTTGCCGCCGTGTTCTGAGTGGGTCGGGCGTGTCGCCGCGTTCTTGGACGAGGGTTGGATGATTGCGCTGAGTAAGGAGTTTCGCGTTCCTTCGTCGATGAGGTCGTGCGGGATTTGCAACTATAGGTGTACGTAAGGGAGGCCTGATGAAAGCAACGATCATGCACGGTGCTGGGGATGTGCGGGTGGAGCAAGTCCCGGACCCGCAATTGCAGGCAAGTACAGACGCCATTGTCCGTGTTGTAAGTGCCTGTATCTGCGGGAGCGACCTCTGGCCGTATAGGTCAATGCCTGCATCCGAAGCCGGAAGACGGATTGGGCATGAGTTCATAGGCGTCGTCGAGGATGTCGGCGCGGACGTGTTCGGTCTCGTCCCAGGAGATCTCGTCGTCGCGCCGTTTGTCTGGGCTGACAATAATTGCGACTTCTGCCTCGAAGGGTTGCAGACGTCGTGTAGGCATGGTGGGTTTTGGGGACAAGACGGGGTCGATGGTGGTCAAGGGGAGGCGGTGCGAGTGCCACAGGCGCAAGGGACACTTGTGAAGCTCCCTGTAGGTGAGGACTCGGCACTCATTCCGTCTTTGCTTTCCCTCTCCGACGTATTTCCGACCGGGTATCACTGTGCGCATACCGCTGGGGTCAATGCCCGGACCACCGTTACGGTCATCGGGGACGGAGCGGTCGGTCTGTCGGCGGTTTTGTCAGCGAAGCGTCTAGG
>DAIDIS010000194.1 GCA_027451785.1 Acidimicrobiales bacterium | reverse complement strand
GAGCCGGATCCTTCTCGCCCGGCTGTGGAGCATCGAGGAAGTTAGCCGATCTTCATTCGGCCGTCCTGGCCGACCTTTAACGGAGTTGCAGATACTACGCATTCGAATGTGATTGGCCCGTAGACATGCGGATAGCTTTGGCCGTCTGATGCTTGCTCGTACTTCAGAGGCGCGGTGAGGTTGCGGGGGTCGATCTCCAATAGGGTCACATCTTCTCGTCCTCGGTAAAAGAGGTCAGCCGTCTGTTGTACCTGGCTGGCTGTCGAGCAGTGCACGAATCCGACTTCGTCGAGGCTCTTGCCCACGGTGGAGATCCGATAGTCGCCATTGCAGTCGTTCCAGTCGCTAGATATTGCAAGGTGGAAGATCGGGTCATCGGACATACGCCAGAGCGTACAATCGATCTACCTTCACCGGAGCCGGTGAGACGAATGGCAGTGCAAGATCACCCGCTCCCGTGGAAGGAATACCCCATCGGGCATGGATATCCCGGCTGTTCAAGATGCGGCAATGTTGACGTATACCAGCGACCGACCAAGTGCCTATAGCACATGTCCGCAAAAGTCTTGAGCTCGACGTCGGTGTATGTGAGCCGTCCCTTGGTTCCCGGCTTGGCCGAGGTGAAATTGATGAAATGGCCCTCGGCTGTTGAGAAGGCGCACTCTTGGTACGGCGCTTCGAGGGGGCCGATGTGCCCAGTGTTGACCACACGACAGGGGGTTGAGGGCACGTTCATCTGCAGGTTCCCGTGATTGAGGCTGTGGAGGTAGCCTTCCGCTGCCAGATCTGCTCTTGGTTGCTGTATCGCCATGGCAACCTTCAGCGGGAATCCGTAAGCCCAGACTGACATGACAATGGTGACAATGAACTGTGCGACAAGGAAGGTCGAAAGCCAGGGAAGCCAAGACGCAGGAGCGAAAATGATCGCCACAATTGCTGCGGCAACGATAGCGAAGCCGATTCCAAGAATTTCGAGTGAGGGGCCGACCACCGAGCCACCTGGAATCGGAAATATCCATCCCAAATATCCGAGTATCAACCCTACGATGATTGCCGCAACCAGGGCCAGGGGATTTCCATGCGCGAGATTGCGGGCGAACCTGTCCTTAGACACTTCCGGAGCGCTCGCCATGAACGGATCTTAGATGATTGCCTTCACCTACCACCTCAACGCGAAAGTACCTGCCCCCTTTAAGTGGGCAGGTACTTTCCTGTTACCCTCATGGTAGTGAGTGCCAAAGAATTGGGCACGGCCCACGCCGTGTCTAGCGGATATACATCCCGGAGATCGCACGAGCGACAATGAGGCGCTGAATCTCTGAGGTACCCTCGAAGATCGTGTAGATCTTGGAGTCCCTGTGCCACCTTTCCACCGGGTACTCACGCACGTAGCCATAGCCACCGAGAATCTGGATTGCCTGCTCTGTAACCCACACGGCGGTCTCTCCGGCGTACATTTTGGACATCGAGCCCTCACCGGCTTCGAACTTCTTGCGGGACTGTGCCATCCAGGCCGCACGCCATACGAGGAGGCGGGAAGCATCCAGGCGGGTCTTCATGTCAGCAAGCTTGAAAGCGATTCCCTGGTTCTCGATGATTGCCCGGCCGAACTGCTTGCGCTCCTTAGCGTACTGGAGTGCGTACTCGTATGCGGCCCTGGTAATGCCCACGGCTTGAGCTCCCACGATTGGGCGAGATGCCTCGAATGTGGCCATGGCTGCTTGGGAGCTGGACTTTTTCCCTTCGCGTGCCTTGGCCAGGCGCTCGTCGAGCTTCTCCTTGCCACCAAGCAGGCAGCTTCCGGGGACTTTGCAGTCGTCGAGAACAACTTCAGCAGTGTGTGAAGCGCGGATACCCATCTTCTGAAACTTCTGTCCCTGGGACAGTCCTGGTGTGCCTGGGGGAACGACGAAGCTCGCCTGACCCCTTGACCCAAGCTCGGAGTCGACTGATGCGACAACAACGTGCACGTCAGCAATGCCGCCGTTGGTGATCCAGGTCTTCGTACCGTTTAGGGTCCAGGTGTCGGACTTCTCGTCGTAAACGGCCTTGGTACGAAGCGAGCTGACGTCCGAACCCGCATCCGGCTCGGAGACGCAGAATGCAGCGAGCTTGATGTCGTCTGGGGTTCCGAAGCACTGGGGTACCCATTCCATCATTTGCTCGGGTGTGCCGTTGGCTACGATGCCGGCTACGCCGAGCGTCGTTCCTACGATTGAGAGTGCAATACCGCCGTCGCCCCAGCTCAGCTCCTCGTTAACGATCGGCATCATGAGGCCGGTCGGGTCGAAAAATGCCTGGCTGAAGAACTCGGCGGAATAGATGCCGATTTTCGCAGCCTCTTCGATTATCGGCCAGGGTGTCTCTTCTCTCTCATCCCATTCATGGGCTGCGGGCCGAATGACGTTCTCTGAGAAGTCATGGACCCACTTTTGGATCTGGAGCTGGTCTTCATTCAGATCCATGGAGAAATTGGACATCGTAATCCTCTCGGTTATGCGAATAGCCTGAATACGCAGTCCATGGAACCCACGACGGTTGCGAATTCGTAAGCTTTGGTGTTCTAACGGCTGGATTGGGCGGGTTATCGCCGCTCTCCAGGTATTACGAAACAGTAACCTAGCGAGTGTAACCCGACAAGTTGCCTAAGTTCAAGTGGGGAAATGCACGGTCTGGGTGACTTTGGTGACGCCCTCGTGCAAGATCGGCTCGCGTTCAAGCGGAGTTGACTCAAAAAGGGAAAGTCAGCTGCCTGAGCGTAGGTTGCTTGCGGATAGAACGGTTAGTGCGACCATGCAGATAACGGCAGCGAAAAGGTAAGTCGACTCAATTCCCAATGCCGTGATCCCAGCCCCGCCGAGGGCTGAGCCGGCAATCCGGGCTATTGAGTTCCAAGCCGACATTGTTCCCGATGCTCGGCCGCTTGAAGTGCTTTTTGCCAAAGAGATGATCGCAGATGTTCCTGTGGGCATGGAAAGGGCCTGTCCTGCAGCCACGATCGCTAGTGCTCCGATGATTGCATAGCTGTGCTGGGCGACCGAGAGCGCCCCAAGGCCTATAGCCGTGCCCAACATCCCTGTTTTGAAAGTCCTAACATCCCCAAGGCGGGCTGCGATCTTGCGTACGCCTATCCCCTGGACGACAACGAGGATCAACCCCACAAAGACAAAAAGGCCTGATGCACCCGAAAGCCCTGTACCGATACGCGTGTTAGCGACCAGAGAAAACGTCGCCTCGAACGCTGCAAATGAGCAGGTATTGGCTGCGATGGTCGGCAGGAGGACGTAGGCCTGCCTGGGTCTTGCCCAGACCTTGCCCGAATTGTCCTTTCCGCCTGCCTGTTTAGCGCCCATATCCCCATTGGTGGCGACACCCTCTTGGCTGCCGGCGAGTTGCGGCAATGCCGAATTTGCCCACAAGCAGTTTGCGATTGCAATTGTGGCGGCCACTATGAAGGGGACCCGCCGGCCCAAAAGCGAACTAAGTCCAGCTATAACCGCGCCAACCAGGAATCCGGTTCCGAAGGCTGCACCAAGCAATCCGAACAGCCTTGAGCGGTCCGCTGGGTCAGCAATATCGGAAACGGCCGCCCTGGCTGTCGAAATGCTTCCTCCAGAAAAGCCGTCGACGATCCTCCCCGCAAACAAGAAAGG
>DAIDIS010000193.1 GCA_027451785.1 Acidimicrobiales bacterium | reverse complement strand
CCTGGACGTGCTCTGTTGGCCGTGAGAGACAACGAGTCGGCTGCTTCTGCGTATGGAGTCAGCCCTCTCAAGATTAAGCTCATGGCGTTCGCCATCTCGGGAGCAATTGCGGCTATAGCCGGGGGGTACTTCCTCATTTTCCAGCAGGGTTCGGCGTACTCCGGGTTGGATCCTGAGCTTTCCTTCACTGTGTTCATCGCCGTCGTTGTCGGTGGTCTGGGCTCACTGACCGGTGGCATCTTGGGGGCGATCTTTATCGGAATCACCCAATACATGGTGAGCGGCGTGCTTGGGTTGGCCATCCAGGGTTTCGTGCTCTTGATCGTGCTTTCATTCCTGCCGGAAGGCCTGAGCGGTGTGGTTTCAATCGCCCGGTCGCTATTTCTCGAATGGGTCGCAAAGCGACATGGCATCGACGTTCCCAACGTCACCGAAAAGGCAGCGTTTGAGAGTATCGCCAAGCCACTTCCTCAGCCGGGGGAGTCGATCCCGCTGCTTGTAGCACAATCAGTCGACGCAGCCTACGCGCAGGTGCAGGTCCTCTTTGACGTTGACCTTGGTGTGCAACGGGGCGAGATCCTTGCCCTACTTGGCACGAACGGTGCAGGGAAGTCGACCATTTTGAGAGTGGTCTCGGGCCTCATGTCGGGCGGGCGGGGGAGCGTGTTCTTTTTGGACAAGGAGATCTCTAAGCTGACCCCGGAAGAGAGGGTTGAGCTTGGCATTGTGACCGTCCCCGGAGGAAGGGGCGTGTTCGGGTCGCTCACCGTTGAGGAGAACCTGAAGCTGGCTTGCTGGACCCAGGTGAAGGATCCGGAGTTCATCAAAGAGACCCTCGAATACGTCCTTACGATCTTTCCAGCGCTCAAGGAGCGTTACCAGACCAAGGCTTGGATGCTTTCGGGTGGCGAGAGACAGATGCTCACTTTGTCGCAGGCTCTGTTGTGCCGCCCGAAGATGCTTCTCATTGACGAGTTGTCGCTTGGTCTTGCTCCGGTCGTAGTCTCCAGGCTCCTCGACGTCGTCCGGCAACTCCAGAGCATCGGCATTACCGTGATCGTTGTCGAGCAGTCAGTTAACGTAGCGATGTCACTAGCGCACCGAGCGGTGTTCCTGGAGCGAGGTCAAGTCCGCTTCTCAGGTGAAATTGCGGAACTATCCGGTAGGGATGACCTACTGCGGTCGGTGTTTTTGGGTGTCGATGAACAGGTAAGCGACGAGCCGATTACTCTTCCCGCACCTGCGACAATCGGCAATGGACATGACGGTGGTGGAGTTTCCGGAAATGGCCATGGGTTCGTCAAAGTGACGGGCGAGCACGCCGCTTTCCCACCGGAGTACGACGACCACGGGCGGATCAGCTTCGATCCGAACAGAATTGCGTTTGCAGTTGAGGGCGTATCCAAGGTCTATGGAGGCTTGGCGGCGCTAACCGACGTCACGATTTCGGTAAAGGCCGGCTCAATTCACGGAATCATCGGCTCTAATGGTGCCGGCAAGACAACCCTTCTCGACGTTTGCTCTGGCTTCGTAGCTCCGACCCACGGGCACGTCTACCTCGACGGCGCCGAGGTGACATCGCAGGACTCTTCAACAAGGGCGCTTAGAGGCCTGGGTAGGGTATTCCAGCACGCATCCCTCTTTTCATCTCTCACGGTTGGAGAGGTCATTTCCGTAGCATTGGAGAGGTTTATCGAACCTCGCGATGCCATTGCCAACATGGCGCACCTATCTCCTGCCGTAAAGGCCGAGAAGCAAGTCAAACAGCGCGTCGAGGAATTGCTAGAGCTTTTGCACTTGGAGAGGTACCGCGACGCGTTCATTGCAGAGCTGTCGACCGGTACAAGGCGAGTTGTTGAGTTGGCATGCGCTATGGCGCACAGGCCCAAGGTCTTGCTGCTTGATGAGCCGTCGTCAGGTCTGGCACAACGAGAGACTGAGTCATTAGGGCCGTTGTTGTCTGATGTCAGAAGCGCGACAGGGGCAGCGTTGGTGGTTATTGAGCACGACGTTCCGTTGATAGCAGCGCTCGCCGACGAGCTGACCTGTCTCCATCTTGGGCAAGTTATTTCGCACGGTATCCCAGCGGATGTGTTGGAAGACGAGGCAGTGACGGCGTCGTTCCTCGGTACCGACGTCCGGTCGGTAGCACGATCCGGAGTTACCGTATAACTTCTTGGGTGTTTCCCTGGTCGGTCGCGACACTTTTGTCATTGCGGCCGACCGGGTTATTGGCCGGAAGGTCATGTTCGGCTGAACCTCCATTTGCTGAGTGCTCGGCGAGAGGAGTTACCTGGCCTTCGCTCGGGATGGCACTCATGTTGGAGGGCCGGGAAAGCGGAAGCAGAACCGAAAACGTAGTCCCTTCGCCCAGCTCCGACTCAACTGAAACCTTACCTGCGTGACTCTTTACTATGGCGGCCACGATGGCCAGACCCAGACCCGCTCCTCCGCTTGAGCGGGAACGGGAGTTGTCGATTCGGAAGAACCTCTCGAATGCCAGCTTGGTATCGTCGGGGCTGATGCCGGGGCCATTATCGGAAACGTCGATTCTTGCGAATTCTCCCTCGGAGTACACCCTTATCGACGCCGTTGTTCCTTGAGGAGTATGGGACCTTACGTTTGAGAGTAGGTTGTCGATAACCTGCCTAAGACGTAGGCGGTCTCCTGGAACCTCAAGTGGCTCTGTTATCTCAATTGTGACGGGCCACTCTTTCCCGACCGTCATTGAGGTGCGGGCAGACTCGGTCACCAGATCCGTAAGATCGACTTCAACCTGTTCGAGGGGTCGCCCTTCATCCAAGCGGGCGAGCAGCAACAGGTCCTCGACAAGAGAACCCATTCTTGATGCCTCTAGGCGAATTCCGTTCATGACTCTTCCTAAGTCTTCGGGCCTTTTGTCTGCGCCTCTGTCAAAAAGCTCCGCATATGCCGAAACCGCCGCAACCGGAGTTCTCAGCTCGTGGGAAGCGTCGGCAACGAACCGGCGAAGGCGTGCCTCGGACGCCCTGAGTTCGGACTCAGTTTGCTGCTGCACATTGAACGAGTCCTCGATCTTGCCAAGCATCGAGTTCAAAGTGATCGCCAACCGACCAACCTCAGTGGTATCGGTCTCTCCTGGGATGCGCCTATTCAAGCCTTCTGCAGTGATCGTTTCGGCCACTTGTTCCATTTTGGTTAGGGGCCTAAGCCCAGTCTTTACCAGTAGCCAACCAAGTGCGAGGGCCAGAGCGAGGGCCGCTATGGCAACTTCGACCTCCACGTTGAACAAGTGATTGAGTGTCGAACTCAACCCGGAAAGGGATTGGGCGACGATCAGTTGGTAGCCGTTCACTACGTATTGGGCATACACACGAAATTGTGCCTGTCCCGCCTTCGTGGGCATGGCGTTGAAGATCGTATATGGGGCATACGGATCTCCTAATGCCGGTGGTCCGGAGAGGTTGGAGATCGTAGGAGAGACTTGGGGAGTTTGAGGATAAACCCGAGGCACCGCCTGGCTGATCAACTGACCCGAGTTGGTGCGAAATGCAACGTACATTCCCGGCGCGTATTGTTCGACGGCCAGAACATTCAGCTGCCCGAAGGAATTGATCAACTCACCGTGGTTGTAGGCATCGGTTAGTCCAGATCCAGCCTGGATTAAGTTCTGGTCTGCTTGGTTGTAAAGGAACGAGCGCTGTTGGGAATAGGTAACGAAGCCGGCGATCGAGAGCGCAACGAGTGCCACTGCAGCGGTGGCCGCCAGCAACCTGGCCTTCAGCGACACGAACATCGACTCCCATGGATACCGTCGATCTTTCCGATCCCATGGCCACCGTCGATCTTTCCAATGAAAGCCGCAGAGGTTGATTTATTCTTCGGCTGCATCGGGTTCTGGAGATTTGCAGCGTAGGGGGCCGAAAAGCGGTGCCGGATTTGGCGACGGGCCGGTGGGGTTTGCTCTCGCGGGCTCAACTTACTCTGGATCCCTGAGGATATATCCGACCATTCTGATCGTATGGATCAAAGGAGGCCCCAATTCGTCGAGCTTCTTTCTCAAGTAGCTGACGTAGGTTTCCACCACGTTGGCGTTTCCGCCGAAGTCGTAGTGCCACACGTTGTCGAGGATTTGACTCTTGGACAGGACTCTTCGCGGGTTCAAGAGAAAATACCGAAGTACGTTGAACTCGGTAGCGGTAAGCGGTACCAGGTTGCTGCCCCTCCAAACCTGATGGGTATCCTCGTCCAATACCAAGTCGGCAAAGGTGAGCTTTGGAGACGGTGCTTGCGACTCGCTGACTCGTCTTAGGATAACCCGAGTGCGCGCGACTACTTCGGCCAGCGAAAATGGCTTTGTTACGTAGTCGTCGGCTCCGATTGACAGACCGGTAACTTTGTCTTCCACCGAGTCCTTCGCCGTTAGGAACAGCACGGGGACCTTGATCCCGGATGAGCGCATTCTTCGAGTGACCTCCATCCCATCGAGGTCAGGAAGCATGATGTCCAAGATCATGAGGTCCGGAGGATCCTTCTCGGCGAGAAGCAGTGCGGACCTGCCCGTGGTCGCCTCCGCAACCTCGAACCCCTCGTATCTCAGGGAGGTGGCCACTGCATCGACGATCGAAGGTTCATCGTCGACCACGAGAATTCTCTGTCGTAAAGGTTGGGAAACTCCATCCGTCGCTCCGGGTTCTGCTTGGCTGAAAGCTCTGGCCGGAGTGTAAGCCTGAGTAGTCATCGGTTGCCTTTCGCGTTTCCACATGCCGACCGATGAGCCGATCGTTGCATTTGGCTCTCGATCAACGTAGGCCCTGGTGTTAGACCAACCCTGATCTCGTTGACTACAAGATGCCAGGCTCATCTTCGCAATCTCTTAATGTTAGCTGTGAGCTTGCTGTGAACAGCACAATACCAGGGGTTAGTACTTAGGCCTTGTGAATCCGGGAGTATTGTTTGAGACTTAATCTTGAAGTTCATCGACAAGCGCAACCGTCATGGTTGCTGCCTGGATTTAGAAACGACTGTACGGAGAAGGTGGAAATGACTCTAAGCGGCGGTGACGACCTGTTCCTCGAGTCGGTAGTCGGGAACATTCCGAACATGGTTTTCGTCAAAGACGCGCGGGACCTCCGGTTCGTGAAGGTGAACAAGGCTGGTGAGGAGTTGCTCGGCTACACGGAGGCCGAGCTATTGGGGAAGAGCGACTTCGACTTCTTCAAGAAGGAGTTGGCAGAGTTCTTTACTTCCATGGACCGGAAAGTATTGAGCGAAGGCAAATTGGTGGATATCGCGGAAGAGGAAATTAATACCCGGTATCACGGGACGAGAATCCTTCACACTAAAAAGATCCCTATTGTCGACGAAGACGGAAACCCAATCTACCTACTTGGCATTTCCGAGGACATAACCGACCAACGGGCGAATCGGGTTGCTCTTGAGGAGGCGAAGAAGGATGCCGAGCGGGCCAATAACGCGAAGAGCGAGTTCCTCTCCCGGATGAGCCATGAGCTTAGGACGCCGCTTAATTCGATTATCGGGTTCTCCAACCTGATGTCGCATGGAGACTTGACGGATAGAGATCGCGACAACCTTGACCACATCCAAAGGGCTGGAAAGCACCTGCTGGAACTCATCAACGAGATTCTCGACATCGCGAGAATCGAAGCCGGGAAAATCGAGCTTTCCATCGAAGACGTGATGATTGACGAGGTGGTAGGCGAATCAATCAGTCTGATTCGGCCACTGGCGAGCGAGAAAAAGATCGAGATTTGGTGTAACAACAACTCTTGTGGATTGATCAAAGCCGACCGCCAAAGGATTCGTCAGGTTCTTTTGAACATCCTGTCGAACGCAGTTAAGTACAACAAAGAAGGCGGAACCGTACACGTATCGTGCGTGAATTTGAACGGAGAGGTCAGCGTAACGATCCGTGATACCGGGAAAGGTATACCAGCGGACTTGCAGTACAAGGTTTTCCAGCCTTTCGAGCGATTAGGTGCTGAAGAGACCGGGATTGAAGGTACCGGTGTTGGGCTTGCGCTCTCGAAGGCTTTGATTGACCTAATGGGAGGAACAATTGGGTTTGATTCCGAACCGGGAAACGGGACAACTTTCTATTTCAGGTTGCCGAGAGCTGGAGTCGTCTCACCTTCAGCGGGCCGAGCCAAACAAGTTGGCGTTGTCCTCGACCCGCCAAAGGTTGCCGAAGCGGAAATAGTGGGCAAGGTTCTGTACATCGAAGACAATCCCGCGAACCTTGCTCTGGTAATGAAGGTATTCGAGTCCGTGACCGGGATCGAACTCCTAAGTGCGACAAATGGCACTTTGGGCCTGACGTTGGCTGAGGCAGAGATTCCTGAGGTCATCCTTTTGGATGTGCATTTACCTGACTTGAGTGGGGCTGAAGTACTCAGGAAGTTAGCTGCGAATCCGGTTACGTCGATGATCCCCGTGGTGGTTCTAAGTGCGGATGCCACAGAGAATCAGGTAGCCAGAATGTATGAAGCGGGGGCTTACGAGTACCTGACCAAGCCAATCGATGTAAACCATCTCAAGGATATGGTCGATAAGCTGATAGCCAAGAGCCGAAGAAAATAGCCGACATCTTCAAGAAGAATGGCTTTCAAGACTCCTTTGATTGCTCTCTGATTGCCTTGACGACGGCCGAGTAGTCTTCGTCACCGAAGCCGAGTTGTGCAGCCTTGTCGAACCAATCGTGAGCCGCATTGCTGACCGGAAGCGACAAGCCCGCTTTGGCGGCGTATTCCTCTACGAGAGTGGCGTCTTTGAGTCCCAATGCCAGCCGGAATCGCGGAATGAAATCCCCGGAAAGGATGAGTTCTTTCTTGGACGAAGCCGTGACCCCAATTGGGGATTCTTCCAGGACTTCCAGGATGTTCTTGGTGTCCAGGTCTAGGCCGTCTGCAAGGGATAAGGCCTCGCCGAGTACGCTCATGAGCCCGACTAGAGTCGAGTTGACCACGATCTTTGTCGCGGCACCGGAACCCAAGTCTCCGACACGTTTGGAGGTGCCGAAGTTGGCCAGAAGGCCTGAGACCTCTTCGAAGAGATCCTCCGGGCCACCAAAGAATATTTTCAGGGTTCCCTCCGTAGCCTGAGGAACGCTTCCCAGTACTGGAGAATCCGCCACTCGCACTCCCTTCGGGACGCGATCGGCAAGTGCGAGCACTGCGTCAGGGCCCACCGTCGACATGTCGAGCCAAATTGCGTCCTTGCCGAGCGAGTCCGTGGCAGCCGAGGAAACCTGTTCGAGCGCCATGGGGTCGCTCAACATTGAAATGACAATGTCAGCACCTTCGACGCAATCAACAGGAGAATTGAAAGCGATAGCCCCCGCCGCCTTCAACGGTTCGACCTTTGACTGCGTCCGGTTCCAGACTGCCACGGGTAGGCCGGACGAGATTAACCGGGCTGCAATCGGCGATCCCATCATTCCCGTTCCTAGGAACGATATCTTGGAATAGGGTGATTGTTCCTGGTGTTCGATTGACATAAGGCATATCTACCAGAAATGGAGTCAGGACTCATCATGGAAGACCACACTCAGGCGGCCCCGCGGCAAGTCGATTCGAAAAACCAAGCGCTTTTTGCTGCCGGATGCTTTTGGGGTGTCGAAGACCTATTCCGATCAGCCGAAGGGGTGACGGATGCTATTTCCGGGTACACAGGAGGGGGAACAGATTCTCCGACATATCACGATGTTTGTTCCGGAAAGACTGGTCACGCCGAGGCTGTGCTTGTTACATACGACCCGGCGAAGACAACATACAAGAACTTGGTGGATCTATTCTTCAGGATGCACGATCCGACGACCCTGAATCGCCAAGGTCCTGACGTCGGAACGCAGTACAGGTCGGCTATCTTCGTGGCTGGACCCGAGCAGCGATCAGAGGCACTTCGGGCAATCGCCGAATACCAGCCGCAATTTGTCAAGCCTGTTGTCACCGAGGTTTCCGACGCTTCGACATTCTGGCCGGCAGAAGAGTACCACCAGCAATATTTCGCGAAGCGAGGAATGTCGGGTTGTCACGTGCTGAGGTCCCACTAGCTGCCTTAGGACTCAGCACAAAGGAAAGAGGAATATGAAGGACTTGGAGAGTGACGGCCGAAGGAAGAAGCGGAGCCTGCCGCAGACGATCGGCGCGGTCATCACCGTTGCGGTGGTCATAGGGGCCGTCATAATCGCCTTCGAAGTGGTGTCTTTTGTCACTGGACTGGTGTGGTTGGTAATAAAGGTCGCATTGGCGGTTCTGGTTGTGGGATTGGTAGTCCGCCTACTGGCAAGGCGTCTCTGAATACCGAAATCCTTCCGATTCCCACCCTCGCCTCAATGTCGAAATTTTCGCTGTTGGGTGGGGTGGCGTGGCGTCGATGTCAGACGACGGGGTCGAGAGGTTGTGTAACCAAGACAGTCGAGAGTCACGATTCTGCGGTATTTAGGAAGCCACAACCCTCATGCCGTCATCAACTCTCAAGATTGGCTGCCGAGCGGAAGATCTATCGAGCGCCTTGATTAGCTTTGAGATCGTCGATTGAGAGCGGTCAACAGGAATAGTCCCCATCGTAAGTGGGGTCGGAGCCGGACCACTGACCCTGAACAAGCCAGGTTGGGCCTCCTGTGAATCCGTTCGAGCAGAATTGCGGGTAGTCCGTCGCCTCGCCTGTTGCATACCAGTTGGGAACTCCCGGCTGGAATCCGCCGGTGATGATTCCCCATTGGTAGCTGGTCGAGTAAATTCCGACAACGAACCCTTGCTGGCGGAGAGCATCCATCATGCCCTTGATCGCATAGCTATTGGCGACCTGGTTGGTTGACCAGGTATTGCCACGCTCAACGTCGAGCCACCACATCGAACTCGTTACCTGCGCCAACTGAACCTGTTGGGCGGAGTACTCAGCGGACGCGTAGCCCCAGTTGTAGCCGAGGCAGTTCATATCGGTTGAACTGCAGGTACCCATAGGACCGGTCTGAGCCACGGCCGGGGGAGGTTGGGATGTGTCAAAGAAGTCTGCGTTCATATAAATGCTTAGTCCCGCTCCGGCCCACGATGCCTCTTCGGAGAAGCATGGGTTCACTGAAAACCCGTGGCCGTCGTTGATCCCGACTATCTCGATCGGACTCGGAGGGGGAATGGGATTTGAGAAATTACAGTCCGGCCACGAGATGTCGTACCCGGTGGTGCCCGAAGGGTAGCGTTCGATTCCTTCGCTATAGCCTTGGCTGGCGCCTTGCCCACTTCCGGGACCCGTAGCCATCGCTACGATCGGGTTCAGCAAGATCAACCCACCTCCTGCCGAGCCACGGAATGGAGCGTCTCCGTAGTTGAATATCCCGCCGTCGGAAGCCACCATCCAATAGCCGTTGCCATCGGGCGATGCGGTCATTGCGACGATGGGCTTCAAAAGTGAGACATTGCCAGTGGACCCGTAGAATGTCGCGTCGCCGTAGGCGAAGATTCCCCCATCTGAGGCGACCATCCAATAACCCTTGCCATCCGGGGTGGTTGTCATTCCGACTACAGGCTTATTCAGAATCAGGTTGCCGGTCGATCCATAAAAGGCAGCGTCGCCGTAGGAGAAGATTCCGCCGTCGGATGCCACTAACCAGTAGCCCTTTCCGTCGAATGTCGGAGCAATTCCTACAATCGGCCTGGTAAGGAAGTGACCGAACATCCCTCCGAGGTTCGGAGCATCACCGAAGGCATAGACCGCCCCACCGGAGGTAACCACCCAAAAACCAAGACCGTCCGGTGTGGATGCGATCCCGACCACCGGGTTTGCGGGTGGCGGGGTATTGGCCGTCCCCAGATTGGGGGCGGCTCCGAACGCATAGACCGAGCCGTCGGAAGCGGCCATCCAATAGCCTCCATAGCCAGCAGAGGCCGCCATTCCTACGATCGAGCCCCCCAACGACATGTTTGCCGCCGACCCGTATAGCTTGTTGCCGCCATAGGACAGGATCGCCCCGTTGGAGGTAACCATCCAGTAGCCGTAACTTTGGAGTTGCTGTGGCGAGACCGTGTTGGGGAAGGTGTGCGGTGCCAATTCCTTGGGAGCCTGGGATGCCAGCGCAGTTGAAGCTGTTGGTGTGTGCGTTGTTGAATGAAGCGCAACCAGGTTTGCTGGATCCACTTTGGCGGAATAACCATTGAGGGCATTGGAAGCTGTGGCCGGACTAACAGCTATTGACGCGACGATGGCGGTTGCACCGATGGTCGTAGCTGCCACGCTCCAGTGCCGCCGGAACTTGTTGCTGAGGCGCATCTAATCAATTCTACGCGGAAGTTGCCCTCAAATTCATTCGTGACTGGAATTTTGCACATTCGGGCGGCACGGCAGGGAATTTACCGGCAGCTATTCAGGGATTGGCCACGCGGAGTGAAACCCCTGGTGGCGAAGGACCGAAAGCCTTGCAATCCCCACTATACGGACTTATAGTGAGGCCAAACCCGCAGGGCGCAGGAACCCCCCTCCAGCACCTGATGGGTTCTAAATGAAGGGGTCGGCACCCCCCCGTCGGCCCCTTCGTCATTTTTGTGGAGAAATTCGGGTTAGTTTGCCCGCTGGCGTTTTCGGATTTGCGGCATTGTCCTGGTCTTGATTCGCGATAGGGTCGCTCTCGTGGAATCTGCTGCAATCTTCGACTTGGACAGGACTCTTCTTGTCGGCGCGAGCACACCTTTCCTGGCTGACGCGCTGTCCTCGGTGGGCCTTGGGCTACCCAAGCGGCCTCCTGGTCAGGGCCTCTTTTTCAAGTACTACGACTTGGTCGGGGAGAGTATTCCCTTCATGGGCTTGGCCCGGGTATCCGCACTCGCCACGAAGGGGTGGCCTGTGGACTTGGTGGCGGAGGCAGGTGAAAAAGCCGCTGTCGCCATGTTGAGTTGCATTGCGCCTTTCGCCCTCCAAATCATCGACGACCATAAGCGGGCCGGCAGAAGGTTGGTTCTGGCGACGACCACGCCTTACGACCTCATTCGGCCGTTAGCGGATCTTCTGGGCTTTGAAAAAGTGATCGCTACCAAGTATCGGGTCGAGGACGGCAAATACACCGGGAAGATCGACGGAAACTTCATGTGGTCAACCCAGAAGTCGGCCGCAGTAAGAAAGTGGGCCGGCGAGTCCGGAATAGATCTGAGCGAGAGCTATGCCTATAGCGACAGCATTTACGACACTCCTTTGCTTTCCATGGTCGGCAACCCGGTTGTCGTGAATCCAGACCAGCGCCTGCGAGCCTTTGCGAAGTTAATGGGCTGGCCGGTGAGGCACCTGGACGTCCCGGCAGGGATTCCAAAGTACATGGGGATAGAGCCTGCTCAAGTGGTTCGGGCGGCTGCCAAGCCTGCATTGGTCCCGTTCGCTGAGTTCCGTTTCGATGGCCTGGAGCAAATTCCCAAGAAGGGTCCTGCGGTTGTTGTCTGTAATCACCGCAGTTATTTCGATGTGGTTGCGGTCGGTTTGGCACTGGCGAAAATGGGGCGCTCCGGGCGATTCATGTCCAAACAAGAGATCATCGACGCGCCCTTGATCGGGTGGCTCTCAAAGGCTACCGGGGCGATCCGGGTTGATAGAGGAAGCGGATCCGATGGGCCGCTCTTGAGTGCGTCGGAGGCATTGGCCGGAGGGGAGCTCGTTGTGATGTTCCCTCAGGGGACGATTCCGAGGGGCGAGCACTTCTACGAAACCAAGCTCCACGGGAAGTCCGGTGCAGTCAGGCTGGCATCGATGGCTCAGGTACCGATTATCCCGATG
>DAIDIS010000192.1 GCA_027451785.1 Acidimicrobiales bacterium | reverse complement strand
CGTAGGCGCTAGTTGTGCTGGTGTGGTTCCAGTCGATGCCCATGCTCCGCCCTCCGACAACGAAGTCGTCACCGCCACGATCGAAAGCAATACCGAGACGCGCCTCGAAGGCGAAATTCTTTTCGTTTCGTTTGTCCGCCCACAACTCAAGTCGATCCTCGCCACAGACATGGGAGGTTATGTCATTTGTCTATCCCCAGAGTTAACGCCACCACATCGGAAAATGAATATTCGGCAAACCAGCGTGAAATCTGGCGGGGGCGAGATCGACAAGCGGGTAACTCCGCAAGGTCCCTCGCTGATGCGGCGGCCCACTGGCTCGATACTGACTGGTTTGAATAACCGGCTCAGGGAGTACCCTGAGGGACGCTACTAGAACCGAGTGGGCGCTAAGGGACTCGAACCCCCGACCTCAGCCGTGTGAAAGTCACGAAATGGACTTTTATTGTGTCTATTGTGGTCGGCTAAACGTCGTCGAGCTGGACTAATAGGTAATTTGCCATTTCCTGTTAACCGCTGCTTTCCGTTGATTCGCGCACGAATCGCGCACGACATGTCGTGGGACGAGATTCTTTTCAGGGACAGTCGGCCCGGAGAGCAATCCGATGCCGAAGCTCCGCTACTCCGCCGGAATGATGGGCAGCGTCCGAATTCGGATGCGCTGGGCGCCGAAGACGACCACGGCACCATGTTGTAGATCGACTTCGAATGAATCCAAGTTGGAGAGGAGAAGCATTGCGAGCTGGCCCGGTCGGCGGCGGCCTTCTTGCCGGAATAAGATCACCGAAGGTCCGTTTGCATGGCTTTCCGCCAGCAGCGTCCCAAAGTCCGTATCCGCCGAAACAATTACCATGCCATCGGACTTGGCGTACCCCATAATCTCGCGGTCGGAAGATCGAGCCATTCCGAGGCCTTCGGTATGCAGTGCTTGATGTCCGGCCTCGACGAGAGGAGCACAGAGGAGCGGCGAAAGATTCTGGTCTATAAGGAATCTCAAACCAGCTACCGAACCGGAATCGACCGTTCCCGCAAGGCCTCCGAGGCGAAGTGTAAGGCTTGAGAGACATCATCCGGTTCGATGTACGGGAGGTCATGGACGATCTCATCGACCGTCATCCCATCGGCAACCATTGCAACCAAGGTCGCAACCGGAACCCGTAGCCCTCGGATGCAAGGCTGACCATCCATCTTTCCCGGCTCGACCGTTATGCGCTCATAAGCCATGCCTCCATGCTAACTCGATTGGCCGCAGAATTAGTCATAGAGGGCCAGCAGAGATGGACAACAACTTGTGAGAGTATAGAAAATCCGACCCCTCCCAGGTGAGAGGCTTGTTTCCAAGGAACTGAACGCTCGGTTGGACAATCGGCATTCAGCTGGCATTCGGGATAGCCAAGAAGGCAAGCGGCCACATCGTGGCCGTGCGCCAGGAACAACTGATCTCATTGCCTACCTGGTAGTTCAGGTCTTTACTCGGACTGCAAATTCCAAGGCCATTCTTTTCGGCGACAGTGCAGTCGTAGACGGAACTGTCGCCGTAGGAAGAAATTGATCATTGGCTCTTGGCATGATCCAAGGTGAAGCTCCTGCATGTACCTGAAAAGGCACAGAGCTTCAGTTTGTGGCTGGATAGACGAGCTAAATGGGAGCTGGTTGTGCTCCTTGGATCACACCGCTTCGCAAAGTTGGCATGGCGAAATTGGGCGCACCGGACGCTTTAGGTGCCGTGCGAAAACATGCCTTCTGATCTGGGTGTTGTCGCATTTCGGTGCCTTAAAACCCCTTTAACAGGTAGAGGCGGAAATTCCGCCTCGTAACCAACGAAAGGGAATCCGATATGAACACGACCAGTCCTGATCTTGCGGCCTTGTTTTCCAATCAAGGCGAAGGAGATTACGGCACTAGCAACATTCATCCGATCTCAGATGACCTTCCTTCCAGCGAGGACGGGCATCATCACCTCATGACCATAACCGGGCTCGCCAATCACCTTGGAAATTCCGAGCGGCATGTCCGTCGCCTAATTGCCGAGAGGAGAATCCCTCATCTCAAGGTAGGCAAGTACATCCGGTTCGATCCCAAGGAGATTGCCGAGTGGCTGGACGGCCTTCGAGTACCGGAAACCAGTCGATGCCGCCACTCGCAAACCCGCAACAAGAGACAAGCCAGCTCAGCCAACAGCCCCGCCAAGACGGTCATATCCCGCAAGTAGATTGCTTCAATGGCTAGGCGGCAATTTGGGAATCTCAGAAGACTCCCTTCGGGGAGATGGCAGGCGTCTTATTGGGCGGAGGGTGACAGGCATACTGCTCCTACGACCTTTGTCTCGAAGGCTGATGCGAACGCTTGGCTTTCCAATGCAGAAGTCGAAATTCATCGGGGAGAATGGGTCAATCCTCAGCTTGGTCAAACCGCCTTCGGTGAGTGGGCTGAGCAGTGGAAGGGCACGATCGTTGACCTGAGGCCATCAACCCTCACCCGGGACCTCGACTACATGAGGCGCTACATCCTCCCCGCTTTCCACGATCGCCCGCTCGGTGACATCACCAATTTGGAGATCAAGCAATGGATCGCCGACTTGGCCAATTCAGACCTCTCCCCCGCCACCATCACTAAGGCAGGGCAGATTTTGTCCAAGATAATGCGATCGGCGGTGGAGGCGGGACTGATCCGTGGCAACCCCTGCGACAACGTGAAGCTCCCCAGGATCGAACGCCACGAGATGAGGTACCTGACCGCAACTCAGGTCGCCGCGTTAGCCGATGCAATTGAGCCCCGTTACCGGGCCGTCGTCATTCTTGGGGCTTGGGCAGGCCTCAGGGCCGGAGAGCTCTTCGGCTTGAAGGTCAACAAAGTGAATCTCCTTCATAGAACCGTTGAGGTCTCCGAGCAAGTCGTAGAGGTTGCGGGACACCTCTATACCGGACCACCCAAGACGAAGGCCGGCCGTAGGGTCGTGCCCCTGCCCAAGGTCGCAGTCAAGGTACTCGAAGAGCACATGGCGCAATATCCCTCCAGCCCTTACGTCTTCACCACAGAATCAGGCACGCAGGTCAGGCTCGCCTCATGGAGGCAACGAGTTTGGGTTCCCGCAATTCACAAGGCCGGGGTAGCACCGTTTCGGGTGCATGACCTCAGACACACGGCAGTCGCCCAATGGATCGCTGCAGGAGCATCACCCAGAGAGATTGCCAACAGGGCGGGCCACTCTTCAACATCAGTTGTCCTGGATCGCTACGGCCACCTACTTCCCGGCACCGCAGAGAAGGTCAACGACGCACTCGACCGCCTCGCAGAAGAGGGCGACGCCATCTACCAGGACAGCCAAGAAGCCCAAGAAGATCGCGCACGTGGCGCGCACGGAAACGAAACCACCCTCACCGCCATCGCCCCCGCACCCCCTTCTAACAGGGAAAACGAGTGGGCGCTAAGGGACTCGAACCCCCGACCTCAGCCGTGTGAAGGCTGCGCTCTAACCAGCTGAGCTAAGCGCCCTTGGTGCTGTCATTCGGAAAGACAAACGACGCTTTGCCCTTCGGGAAACAACACTATAGATCCGCCGGTCACAATAGCGCGTCCGATCCGAGCGCCAACATCCCAACCACCAAAGGGCACCGATCTCCGCCTCGCAAACTGGGATTTCGGATTTTGCTCACTTTTGGTGAGTCCATTTAGACTCTTGGAAACAAACGAAGTCCAGGCGGCAGGCTTTTCCGGTTCAGGAGCGGCGGTGCCCAGAAAGGTGTGGCGGTGCTGAGCGAATCCCCAACGGCTGGCGCGAGCCGGAGAATCAACCTGATTTTAGCCGGAGTATTTGCCACAACTATTACTGCCTTCGGGTTCCAAGCCATATCAATCGGTTCCAGCCAGGCGTCGGTATCGTTGTCCAATATTCCCGGAATAGGGCATCTCTACCCCGCTAGGCCCTCAAGCCATTTAGCTTCGGGTCAACACTCCCGCATCAACTCGAAGGTTAGCCACACAACAGGTTTCTACGGCAGCGTTGTGGCAAACCCCACTCAGTCGACCACGGGCTCCGGACTGGGTGATGTTTCGTGCCCGTCTTCAAACTTCTGCATGGCGGTTGGCGCGACCGCAGTTCAAGGAAACAATTCGACACTCACAGAAGAATGGAACGGCACCACGTGGAACGTCTTGCCCAGCCCCAATGTCGCAAACCAGGTCAGCTCGCTAAGTAGCGTCAGTTGCACATCTCAAGCCTTTTGCATGGCAACTGGAGCGTCAATATCCACACCAAACACGGGCACTACGCCCACCGGACCAAGCGCAATTAATAGCTCGTTGATAGAGACTTGGAACGGATCTGCCTGGTCGATCGTAACGAATCCACAGGTCCTGACTTCTTCGAGCCCGCTCTCTGAGACCATTGTCGGACAGATTGAATGCACATCACCGACTTTTTGCATAACCGCCGGAGGAAGCATTCAAATCGGATCTTCGTTGGGGTCATTCCCAACAACCAGCGCTGTTTCGTTAATTTGGAACGGGTCGACTTGGACAACAGCCGATACTTCCGCCATTGCCGGTGGACAGATACTCACCTCGATTTCGTGTGTAAGTTCTCAGCTTTGCTATGCAATCGGCGCTGACTTTTTTGGTACCGGAAATGTGGATCTGGACACCTGGAATGGCACGGCCTGGCAGGTTGGAACAACCTTGCCTCAACCTCCATCCTCCCCGTCTTCAGGAGGCGCATTCCTGTTGGCAACAGGAGGACCTATATCGTGCGTCTCACAGAGCTTCTGCATAACGCCAAGTCCTTCATCGAGCCAATATCTGGAATGGAACGGCTCCGGCTGGACCACATTGGACGCGCCTTCAGGAAAGTACCCCCAAGATCAGATTGTCTCGGTGACCTGCTCGTCGAGCAGC
>DAIDIS010000191.1 GCA_027451785.1 Acidimicrobiales bacterium | reverse complement strand
AGGCATCCATAATCGGGAATACGACCCTGGATGCCATTGCGTCAACGAAGCGACCGCGCCGATTGACGTAGCCGATGCCTGCATCAGAAAGCACCTCAGCGGAGAGCGATAGAACTCTAAGCAATTCCCCGGATTCGGGAGGTGACCAACCCAGTTTGAAATCTCGTGCGATCTTCCCGCTCAACCCCCGAGAGCGTAGGTAATCACGTGCGGGCCTGGCAGCCGGGGACTCAAGAAGTTGCTCGTGATAGAAGCTCGCCGCCTTGTCCAACGCCTCTATCAACCTGTCTGAATACTGTTTGCGCTTTGCGGAGCCAGGATCCGACTCCGGGTGAAGGGTGATATTGGCCCTTTTGGCAAGCCGTTCAACTGCCTCGACAAAATCTAGGTGCTCTGTCTCGCGCAGGAACGTAATCGCGTCCCCATGCGCGTGACAGCCGAAGCAATAGTAGAAGCCATTTTCCTGGTTTACGGAAAACGAAGGAGACTTTTCCGAGTGGAACGGACAGAGTCCTGTCCAGCTCCGGCCGACTCGCCGGAGCTGGACCTGCTCGCCAATAAGAGCGACGATGTCGACGCTGTCCCTGACAAGCTTGACTTCGCCATCCGGTATCCCCAAGGCGAAAACGAGCCCTAGTTCGGTTTACTTCTTGCGCAGTATCGTCTGCGCTGAAGCGAGTCGGGCAATCGGCACCCTGAAAGGCGAGCAGGAAACGTAATTGAGCCCCGCATCTTCAAAGACCTCGATGGACTCCGGGTCGCCGCCATGCTCACCGCACACGCCCAGCTTCAGGCCTGGCTTGGTTTTCCTGCCCCTCTCAGCCGCAATTCTGACCAATTCGCCGACGCCTTCCGCATCCAAGGTCTCGAACGGGTTGCGCTTCAAGAGTCCCTGCTCCAAATACGCAGACATCATCCTGCCCTCGACATCGTCTCGCGAGAACCCGAAAGTCATCTGCGTCAAGTCGTTGGTGCCAAAGGAAAAGAAGTCCGCATACTCTGCAATCTCTCCCGCCCTCAAGGCTGCCCTCGGGGTTTCGATCATGGTGCCGATGGTCACGTTGATCGAAGAGGGCTCCATACCTGCGTCGGAAAGCGCGTCCGCTATCGCCGACTCCACCCAACCACGAGAGAGCTCCATTTCCTCTTTAGTAACAGTCAACGGAATCATCACCTCAACCACTGGGTTGCCCCCGGCGCGCACCCGCTCGATCGCCGCCTCCATCAAAGCGCGAACTTGCATGTTGTATAGGCCCGGCTTCAATACTCCGAGCCTCACTCCCCTTGTTCCGATCATCGGGTTTGCCTCTTGCCATGCCCGCGCAGCTTCGTAGAGCTTCCCCTCTTCTTCGGTAAGGCCCGAAACGGCTTCTTTGATTGCGAGCGACTCGACGTCGGGCAGGAACTCATGGAGGGGCGGGTCGAGAAGCCTGACAGTTACGGGCAGGCCATCCATAGCCTCCAGGATGGAAATGAAATCGGTTTTCTGAGCCACCCTCAGCTCTTCCAGGGCCGCCTGTTCCGCTGCGTCGTCAGACGCCAAAATCATCCGGCGCACGATGGGTAGGCGGTCCTCTGCCAAAAACATATGCTCGGTCCGGCAAAGCCCAATTCCCTCAGCGCCGAACTGGCGCGCGTTCGCTGCGTCCGGACCGGTATCGGCATTCGTCCTGACCGCCAGCTTTCCCGCTCGTACTTCATCTGCCCACGAAAGAATCTCTTGAAGCTCGGGGGGTGCAGCAGCCGACGATAGCTTCACAGCACCGATCACGACTTCGCCTGTGGTGCCATTAATCGAGATTACGTCGCCCTCTTTCACTACTTCACCCGAAGGCACGGTAA
Organism: Acidimicrobiales bacterium; assembly: GCA_027451785.1. GTDB lineage: Bacteria > Actinomycetota > Acidimicrobiia > Acidimicrobiales > JAKAVM01 > DAIDIS01. The sequence continues at coordinate 1,032 of DAIDIS010000191.1, read as the reverse complement.
AGGAGTTTCCGGAGATCTTTACCTGCTCGGCCCCAACTACAGCCGGCTTACCCCACCCTCTCGCAACGACAGCAGCGTGGCTGACGAGCCCGCCCCTTGACGTCAAGATGCCCTGGGACGCGATCATTCCGTGAACGTCTTCGGGAGAAGTCTCGGTTCTAACCAAGACGACTTCTTCTCCCTTTTCGGCGGCTGCAGCGGCGTCGTCAGCGCTGAAGTAGGCCTTTCCGACCGCAGCGCCGGGGGAAGCTCCCAAACCTTTAGCGGCGATTTTTAGGTTCGACTCCGCAAACTGTGGATGTAGAACCTGGTCCAGGTGCTCGGCCGTAATCCTCATGATCGCCTCGTCATGCGACAGTGCAATCTTGTCTTCAGTACACATGTCGACTGCCATCTTGAGTGCCGCTATTCCTGTTCGCTTGCCCACTCTCGTCTGGAGCATCCAAAGCTTTCCCTGCTCAATGGTGAACTCGGTGTCACACATATCCCGGTAGTGAAGCTCAAGACGGTCAAAAATTCCCATTAGCTCGTCGTGTACGCCAGGGAACCTTGCCTTCAACTCCGATAGGGGAAGGGTGTTGCGGATTCCGGCGACAACATCCTCGCCCTGAGCATTGACCAGGAAGTCTCCATAAGCTTCGTTCTTCCCGGAAGCCGGGTCACGAGTAAATCCCACTCCTGTACCAGAATTGTCGTCACGGTTTCCGAAGACCATTGCCTGGACGTTCACGGCCGTGCCCAAGTCATGGGCGATCTTCTCCCTATTTCGATAAGCGACCGCTCGTGGGCCACCCCAAGAGGCAAAAACTGCCTCGATTGCACCCCGGAGCTGGATGGAAGGGTCCTGCGGAAATGGAACCCCTGTCTCGGCTTCCACGACCTTCTTGTAGCTCTCGATCAGCTCCTTGAGCCGGTCGGCCGGAATCTCCGCATCGGAAGCCACTCCGGCATCTTCCTTGGAAGCCTCAAAAAGCTCGTCGAACTTAGAGCCTTCTACTCCCTGGACGATCCGCCCATACATGGAGATGAAAC
>DAIDIS010000190.1 GCA_027451785.1 Acidimicrobiales bacterium | reverse complement strand
ACCCGCTTCGATCGGCTGAAAGTCCAGTTCATTGCCGCTTGTGCCGACTACGACATCGACACCCAGACAGGCAAAGTGGTCAGAGGCGACAAAAACGTCGAGCAATGGTGTGAGGATTGGACCTTTCAGAGATCGTCTTCGGCAACGACCAAGATCGAAGGGGGCACGCTTTCCAAAAAATGCCCGAATTGCGGGGCTCCATTGAAGCTCAACGACGATGGTGTCTGCGACTACTGCAAGGCTCCAGTAATGAGTGGAGACTTCGATTGGGTCCTTTTGCAGATCGACCAAGACAGGCCGGTCGGCCGTTACCTGGCTTAGGGTCACCTTAATGATTTGGACGGCAGCGGACAGCCTGGATGCGTAGCATCCTGAACTCCAAGGCCTTGAAGCTCGCCAGGGTGGTCTTGAGTTTCGGCTTGGCCGCACTCGCCCTTTGGGCCGTGTATGGGAAGAAGGGTGAGCTTTCGTCCGCCACCCATTACCTTGACCACGTCGATTGGGGTTGGTTATTACTCGCGTTTGTTGTCGAAATTCTTTCAGTCGCAGGATTTTCGGAGATGGTTCGGACCCTGATCCGGTCAGGCGGGACAAAAATGGGCTTCAAACCGGTCTTTTGGATCACGATGGCGGGAAACTCGATCACCAACTCGTTACCTGCGGGCCCCGCATGGGCGAGCGCGTTTGCGTTTCAGCAGTTCAAGAAAAAGGGTGCCGACTCAACTCTTGCGGGGTGGGTCCTCGTAGCAATGGTCTTGTTCTCCTCCATCTCTTTGGCACTGCTGTCGGGTCTGGGTCTCTTGATTTCCGAGTTGGTAGGGGCCGGAACCTTTGGCACGGGGACGACAGTCCTGGTAGTGGTTCTGCTGAGTCCCCTGGCCTGGCTGGCCGTGGCATTTGGTCTGCACAGGAGGGCGAGGCTACAAAGAGGCGTAGAGCAACTTCTGGCCAAAGTCTTGTGGCCGATAAAGCGGGACAAGCAAGCTGCAAGGACTCAAGCTCAAGGGATATCCCGAAGGCTTACGTCTGTAATACCTGCTAAGTGGGATGCGGTGGCGGCACTAACGTGGTCCCTTTCCAACTGGCTCCTCGACTTCAGTTGTCTATGTCTCTCGTTCTTGGCGGTTGGCGTGAGGATCCCCTGGTCGGGTTTGCTTCTTGCCTATGGTGCGGGGCAGCTTGCAGCGAACCTGCCGATCACCCCCGGAGGGCTGGGCGTGGTCGAAGGAAGCTTAGAGATCGCGATTATCGCCTTTGGAGGGGGGACAGCGTCGTCCGTGGCTGCAATCCTGATCTATCGGATCATGAGCTTTTGGATCCTGTTGCCGCTTGGGTGGGGTTCTTGGGCGGGAATTGTACTCTCGGATCGTCGGCAATCGAGATCTCCGGATGGGCTCGAAAGCGGATCCGCAATATCGGAGGATTTCACGGCAACTGCTCAGCGGCTAGCCCTAAAGGAAAGGGGGCACGGTGCATAGTCTGCGCTCGAACGAAATGAGAAACAGCTTCCGAGTAGCGCTCGGCTTCGTTGTCTTTTCTATGGCGGGGTTGGGCATTTCGAGCTGCGTCAGTCCGCGCAACGGGTTGGGTACTTCGTCCGGCACCTGTTTCACGGCATTGCCGTCGGCCACTCAGGCAGTTGGCAATCAGGGAACCTTGGTAGGAGTCAGAAAGTTCAAGGCCGACGTCCTTAAGAGCAAGATTGAACACGCATCCAAGATGAAGGGGTTCTTTCGGCGGGGCGGATTCGGACTCCCAGTGCATGGAGCGAGTCCCGAGAGCCCTGGAAGCACGATGGGTTTAACGAGGTCAACCGTTCCAATCGGTCCGATTAGTCCAATCGCCCGGAGTCTGGGGCCGTCCGGCGCTCCAGGAGGTCGAATGGTGGCTTTGTCGACAGCGCGTAGCGCCAGGGGGCTGAAGCTGGCGTCAAAGTTGAGCCAGTTCGGAAAGGCCGACGTCTGTGCGGTCGCATTCCAGGGAAACTTCTCAGGATCAAAAGTCAAGGGATCGATTGATGAGTCCAGCGGGAAGTACGCGTTAGTCGTATTGAGGCCCAACGGAAGCGGCACGCCGGTCTCCGTTGTCCTTGGCCGCCTTCCTTTCGTCTTCCGGCACTTCTGACCGAATGCAATAGCCAGGCGAATCGCATAATGGCCCTCGTATAACCGCCTTTGGGTGATTGCCGGCGATTTGGCCGTGCGCCCAGTTTGGTGGAACCGTACCGTGTTCTAGTCCGGCCTTGCCTTGCGGTTCGTCCGATCCAGTCTTTCAAGCTCACGCTCTACGTCGTCCCATCTCAGTGGATCCGGGTCGGACCCGGAGTCTTGAGCTTTTTCCGCACGCAAAAGGATCGCGATCGCCAGTCCCCAGAAAAGCAGTATCCCAATGGCTTTCGCGACAACGCCGGCCAATTGCTGATCCGCCAACGCTGATATCCCAATTAGATGACTGCGGCTGCCGAACACCGGGTATAGCGGTCGCCTCGCAAAAATGAAAACCAACGCCGGAAAGTTTGGAAGCACTGACTGAAGAAAGAGGTACCCGACCCTCCCTCCCAGCGTGAGCTGGCGGGTTCCGGGTAGGTATCTGAGGGGAGGAATCCACATAAGCATTCCGGCTAGGAAAAGCAATGCCAGGCCAATCCCGTAGAACACCCCGGATCGTGATTGAGCCTCTACGACGGGGACGGTAAGCCAAGCGACGATTGCAATGTTGAACACGCAAGCTGCGACAAGTGGCCGCGAGACCCACCGCACAATGACATCGACATGTGCTGGGCGCGTCAAATAGGTGAAGAGCGACCTCGGGACGCTTACCAGGGTCAGCACTGGACAGATGATCGCAACCAGAGCCAATTGAGCCATGTGAGCGAGAAGCGAAGTGTGCCTTGCCAGGTCCGCAAGGGGAGTTGCGGTAGCCGCGATTGCAGCGAACGCGGCACCCCAGATCGCGATCGTCTCGAAGCTGCTGTCGTGGGGGTCGGAGGGCCAAATCCGGTTGGAGAACCTCTTCAAAAGGAGCAATCGCAGCACCAGGGCAACCGCAATAGCCAAAAGCGCAACCCAATGAAGGTGAAATGCCCATTGGTTTGCGGTTCCGTGGCTCGCGAATTGGTGGACGTTGCTTGCCCTCGTGATCGCGGTAGGGCTGAGCTTGGGGGCGATAGGGGCAATGGGCGTAATGGTGCCCTGCGTGCCGGTCGTGGCTTCCTCGGCACTCATTTTAGAATCCACATGCGTCTACGCCCGCCCTCTTCAGAGTTGGCGTACGATTTCGTCTGTGGAACAGATCGACAAGGTGGAGCGACTGACCAACTTGGTTCTCTTGTTGCTTTCGGCAAAGCGTCCATTGACTCTCAACCAGATATGTGACTCAGTCGCCGGGTATCCGGGCGATGACAAGCCCGAAGCCAGGCGTCAAGCGTTTGAAAGGGACAAGCGAATCCTCAGAGAGGAAGGAGTGGTGATCTCGGTCGAAGAGCCGCCCGACGGTGGTCAGGCAGGCTATCTCATCAAAGACAGCGACTACTACCTCCCGGACCTCGCGCTTAGCCCGTCGGAGCAGGCTGCGGTGGGAGTTGCGGTCGCAAGTTTCCACATTAGGAATTTTAGCCCGACTCAGGCTCTTTCTAAACTGGGATTTGGTGGTCACGCGAATGCGGCCTTCTTGGCGACGTTGCCGAGTTCTCCTTGGCTGGCCGCAATGAACTCAGCGGTAACCGAAAGACGAGTTGCAAAGTTCAATTATCGAGAGGAAAGCCGGGAGATCGAGCCGTACCGGCTGTTGTTGAAGGGTGGCTACTGGTACGTGATCGGAAGGGACTGCAAGTCGGCGTCCATTCGGACTTTTCGCCTGGACCGGATCGACGCCGATGTCACGCTCGGCCCGGAGGGGGCATTCGCGGTTCCTCAGGGTTCCGAAGAGAAGATGGACCTGACTAGCGAGCCTTGGAGGATTGGCGGGGATGGCGAGACCGAGGCAATCGTCGAGGCGGACAGCCACATGAGCGCACTGCTGGAGCCCCTGATGAGCGCCGGTGGGATATTGGAAGATGCCAACGAGCAAAATGGCAAAGTCCGGGTTGCCATTTCCGTAAGCAACAGGCAGGCATTCGTTGCTTGGGTCCTTTCATTGAGCCCAGCGGTGAAGCTGGTTGGTCCGCCCGACCTTGTCGACGAACTGGTCGGATGGCTGGAGAAGATGGTGGGTGCCGAGTGAAAGCGTCCGAGAGGTTGGCGGTTCTATTTTCCATGCTCGCATGGCTGGTGCCACGAGGTACGGCCTCCGTCGAAGAGATAGCGAAGGCTCACGAAATCTCCCAAGCTGAGGTTATTTCGCTTTTGGAGTTGGCTGCGTGCTGCGGGGTGCCTCCCTACACACCCGATACCCTCTTGGAGCTCATAGTCGAGGACGGGATGGTACAGGCCAACCTCGGAAAGGAACTCGGAAAGCCAAGGCGGATCAGCGTCAGCGAGGGCCTTTCGCTAGTGACCTCGATCAAGGCATTGATAGCAATGCAACCGCAGGGCCAAACAGAAGCGGCCATGCCGGAGTTGGAAAGCGCTCTGGCTAAGTTGGAGGCGGCTTTGGGGACACACGAGTCGATCGAGGTACAAATCGCAAGCCCGGCTCACTTCAGTACCATCAAGGCGGCTATTGATGCGGCCAGTCAGCTCGAAATCGAGTACTACGCGGTAGGAATGCCTACTGCGTCCAAACGCACAGTTCGGCCCCTCGACCTTTTCAGCCAGGACGGAAATTGGTACTTTGACGCATGGTGCTTCAGCGCTCGGGACATGAGGATATTTCGACTCGACCGATTGGTTGCTGTCAGCTCCACTTCCAGGGAGGCGGATGAAGAAGAGGCACTGTTGATTCAAGAGGCCATGGAGAAGGCTGAAAGCCTTCCCAGTGATTTCGCCGAGAGATTCTCTCGTGAGCCAGGAGCCTCAATCGTGACAATGGTCGTGCCATCCCGCGCCAGGTGGGTCGTTGAGAGCTTGCCACTGGCGGAGCACGAAGAGCTTGACGCCGACAGGGTGAGGGTAACCTTGCCGGTTGTGAACCTTGCGTGGTTCAAGCGGATGTTGCTGTCGATCGGGCCAGGGATCGAAATTGAGTCGCCGCCAGAACTTATCTCCATGGCGGCAACCGCCTCCATGGAGATATTGGAGCTTTACCGAAGCTGAAAGTCTTAGAAGGACATTCCGGGCATGGCCGAGCTGTTGGACGAGCCACTCCCACCGGAATTGCTCGACCCCGACGATTTAGAGGATCCGTTGCTGTTGCCACTTATGCTCTTCATGTTGGAGTTGCCTCCCACGCCTGCCGGAGCTGAATTGAAGGGATCCTTTTGATAGGGGGATAACCCGTCTGCTTCCATAATGGCTGCCTGCACCGTTTGTAGGTCGGATGGGTCCAATGCTAAGGCCCCGCCTGGGACCGGAACCTGCCACACATGGAACATAAAGCCGGTGGATACCAGCCGGGTTCCTTGCGGGCAGGGAGAAAATGCGTCGATGTACCCCTTGGAAGGATCGAGGCAAAGGTTGTTGTGCGCATGCCATTGAGTCAGGCATCCACCCGGCATCGGGCCTTGGCCTTTGGGGTCCATATACATCGCAGCTGCCAGGACCTTCTGACCACTGGGGATCGTGACATAGATCAAGAAGGGAACATGATTGGGGTCGATGATCCCGTTCTGGCCGGAGCCTCCCGCTTTGATGTAGTGGACTACCGGGTAGTTGGGGTCGGTGATCGGCCTGTACCCGTCTGCTAGGGCAGCGTTGATGTCCCTGTACTTGGCGACTGCGGCAGTGGTTTCCTGCACCAGGCTGAGCGATATCATTTGCTGCTGCATAGTCGGGGCGGCATTGCAGGTTGGGGTCTGCATCACATGACCATTATCGGTAGCAGCGTTGATGTTGGTCAGGTCGCTCACTTCGTTTGCAGGCATTTCAGGACCCGTATACTGCCAGGTGGGGTCGACGTTCGGACTCATGTACGGGTTTGCCGAGTCCATTCCCTGCATCCCGCCGAATGACGAGGACGTGTTCGAGGAAGCTTTGGCTGCGTTCTTGTGGATTGATGCAGCCGAGGCGGCGGCATCCCCATAGGAGACCAATACCGTCGTGGTCGAGACGATCACGGCGACGGCGGTTGCAAGCGAGGTGAAGAGAACAGTCTTGGATAGGACCGGCATTGTAAGGAAATTCGGCTTTGCCATCGCAAATCCAGCGATAATAAGTGCAGCTCCGAAGATGGCGGATGTGGTCGCGGCTGACGAGCCTTTCAGCTCGGCGGAGCTTGACATTGCTCCAATAATGGCAGCCAACCCTGCAATGTTGATTATTCCACCGCCAAGCGCGACCTTCGGCGAGGGCTTGATTCCCATCACGACCGCCCAGGCGAGCTGTAGCCAGGCAAGAGAGGCGAAAGCGACTCCCCAGAAGAGTCCTTGATGAAAGTGCTCGCTTGTCAAGGAGAAATGAATTCCGGCTGCACCTAGGGAAATTATCGCTGCTGTGTAGCGCAGCACGTCTCTTGTAGACCAATCGCTGATCGGCATATTCCCTCCGGAATTCTGAATTACCCGCGCCCTTGGATGGTCACATCGACCCGGCGCGTCAATTATTAAAGGATAACGTGAAATTAAATGCGCTTACCAGTCATGAATCCTTGAAGCTCCCGCCATTTCATGCACGCGAGCTGTCGAGTAATTCTTGCGTCGCTTGCTACGTATTCCCTGAGTCGCTGAGGTGTGAGGCGGTGAACGTTGGCAGCATCTTCGACGATTGGGTCGAGGCCCATCCTGATGGCAACCTTCTTCAAAGCACAGGATTGCGTTGGATCCGTCCGGAGGGCACGGTAACAAACCAAGGCATCGAGATGCCTGTGGCCATGCCACTGGAAATGATCAGGGCGCACCAACGTGTTCTGTAGCCCGATCGTCACGCTGCGGATCGAAGCTCTCGTCGTGATGAACGGTAGGTCGAAACGATTGCCGTTCCACGTGACTATAATGCCAGGCGCCAAATTGGCGATGTATTCATCGAGCGCCTCCAGCAGCGAAATCTCGTCTCCGGAAATTACGTGATCTCCCTCTGCCGAACTGATGGCGACCGCAATTATCCCCGCCTTAGCCGGGTCCAGTCCGCCCTTGGAAGTATCAGTCTCGATATCGAGGGCGTAGATAGGGCCATTAAGTGCCCTGTCGTTTGCAGGATCGGTTGGTCTGTCCGGCATTTCCATCTTGGTACAGCATAAGTAATGGGTGTTTGCCGAGCCGCTTGATCGGGACTTTTTGGCGATGCTGCCGATGGGAAGCGTAAGAGCTTTCGTGCTTGGTCTCAGCTAGAAGCGTGCAGGGAGGCGGAATCTACATGCTCAGCATGTCGGCCGTTAGGGATGGAGGAATCGGGTATTACTTGAGTTCACCAGAGTATTCGGTATCGGGCCAGGCTCTGGTTGGACTGAGCACAGAGCAAGTGGGCGCCTTGGCTGAAGGCGAGTTGCGTGCTCGATGGTCGGGGAGTTTGGTGGAGGAGCTGGGTCTGGATCGGGGATCGAATGTGACCAGGGACGATCTGGATCGGGTACTGAGTTGGAAGAACCCTGTAAACGGAGAGGACCTTCCAACCAGATCCAGGAGGGGATCGCTTAAGAACTGCGGGTTCGACCTGACCTTTTCGGCGCCCAAGTCGGTTTCCGTTCTGTTGCACATCGGCGGGCCCGATATTTCGGGAGCGATCCGAGAAGCACACGATCGCTCAGTGGAGAGCGCGATGCAGATGGTTGAACAATGGGGTGCGACAGTAAGGCGCAGTTCCGGAGGCGTGGCTTCTGAGCAACCTTCCAAGGGAATTTTGAGCTGTACCTTTGTTCACGGTCTGAGCCGGAGTATGGACCCTCACCTTCATAGCCATGTGGTGGTGATGAACTTGTCATCCGGAATGGACGGCATGTGGTCTGCAGTCGACTCAAGGACCCTTGGTTGGTTTTGTAAGGCGGCGGGCAGCTACTACCAAGCTCAGCTTCGGCACTCTCTCACCAAAGAGATTGGCCTTGACTGGCGAGCACCGGTCAACGGGATCTCGGATGTGAAGGGAGTGAATCGATCGGTTGTCTCTGAGTTCTCCGAGAGGTCGAGGGACATAGACGAGAAGTTGGTGAAATACTTCGGCATCGATCCTGAAGCCATTTACCTACCTTCGTCGAAGAGCGCGAGGAAGCTCGCAAGCGTGATCGACAA
>DAIDIS010000189.1 GCA_027451785.1 Acidimicrobiales bacterium | reverse complement strand
GACGACCTAGGCGTCGAAGAGATCGGCTATCTGTTGGATACTGCCGAGGCCATGACGACTCTCGATGGAGATGCAGTTTCCGTGTTGAACGGCACGAAGGTCGCGATGTTGTTTCTTGAGAACTCAACGAGGACGAAAATTTCCTTCGATCTGGCAGTACGCAAGCTTGGCGGATCCACGGTGGCATTTTCTCCTACAGGGTCTTCGATCTCCAAGGGTGAAAGTCTGAAAGACACGGTAACGACGATCGAAGCGATGGGCGTGGACTGCTTTGTGATGCGTCACTCGTCGTCGGGTGCGCCTGTTATTGCCTCTCGGTGGACCGATCTTCCGATAGTGAATGCAGGGGACGGGGCGCACGAGCACCCCACACAGGCCTTGCTCGACCTTTTGACGCTACGCCAAGTAATTGGGGAGGAGAGAGGAAAGAGGGTCAGTGGGGCTGAGAGATTTCTCTCCGGCAAGACCATCTCGATCGTTGGAGACGTCCGCCATTCCCGAGTGGCTCGTTCGACAATGAAAGGCTTCGCATTCATGGGTGCGGAAGTGCTTATCGTGTCTCCGGGTACGCTGTCTTTTCTCCGCCAAGACCAATGGGCTCTCGGTTCGGAGGCTCAAATTGAGGATGCGTTGGCGAAGTCAGACGTTGTTTACATGTTGCGTCTCCAGTCCGAGAGGGGCGATGGCATAACGCTTCCTTCGCTGCGTGAATACCAAGCCGGCTTTGGGATCGGGGCCGAGCGGCTTGAGATGATCCAAGGAAGAGCTCTGATAATGCACCCCGGTCCTGTCAACAAGGGCGTCGAACTGAGCGAAGAGGCGGCCTCTTCGCCTTCCAGCTTGATCCGGCGCCAAGTAGCGAATGGTGTTGCCGTTCGGGCTGCGGTATTAGCGCACTGTCTGGGTTATGGCCATGCGGATATGGGGCTTCGGATATGACTGGTCTGAGCATGGGGGAAGAAGGGACGCACCCGACTTTCCTTTTCCGGGGTGGCGAGGTTCTCGGTCCTGCGGGGCTTGAGAAGACCGACCTGTTGGTTGCACAAGGTGTTATAGCTGCAATCGGGGAAGCTATCGAAGCTCCATCCGGGACAAAGCTTGTCGACGCGTCCGGACACGTTGTCCTACCCGGATTAGTCGATATTCATTGCCACACTCGCCAGCCCGGTTTCGAGGAGTCGGAGACCCTGGAGTCAGCGTCACGGGCTGCGGCGTTGGGCGGTTACACGGCAATCGTGGCTATGCCCAATACAGAACCCGCCATTGACTCGGTCCCGATGGTTTCATACATTCGGGATTTGGCAAAGAGCGCTCTTTGCGAGGTCTTTCCTGCGGGTGCGATCACAGTTGGCAGGAAAGGCGAGAAACTTGCGCCGATCGCCGAGATGTTCGGAGCCGGTGTTCGTTTATTCACGGATGACGGAGCCGGTGTTCAGGATCCGTTGCTGGCCAGGCGAGCAATGGAATATATGGCGGCCTTGGGTGCTACTTATGCAGAGCACTGCGAGGACGAGAGACTTGCCAATCGGGGTGTAATGAACGAGGGGGCTGTTTCCTCCGAGCTTGGGGTGCCGGGAATTCCACCTGCTTCCGAGGAGGTGATGGCGGCCAGAGACCTAATCCTGGCTCGGTTGACCGGTGTCAAGCTTCACCTTTTGCACATCTCGACTGCACAGACATTGAGCATGGTTGAGACCGCAAAGAAGGCAGGGCTGGATGTCACATGTGAGGTCACCCCACACCATTTGATGCTCACCGACTCCAACCTTCGCGCGTTCGACTCGGTTTTTAAGGTGAACCCACCGCTCAGGGAACAAGCCGACGTGGATTCGCTGGTGCAGGCTTGCTTCGAAGGGACTGTGGATGCGATCGCCACCGATCATGCCCCCCACTCGCTTCATTCGAAGGAAACGACGCTCGATGCTGCACCCTTCGGCATGATCGGCCTGCAGACTGCATTTGGCGTTGCAAGCAAAGTGTTGGGGAGCGGCAATTCCTCGTTGTTGGTGAGATTGTTGAGCACCGGGCCTGCAAAAATCGCCGGAATCGAGCGGCATCACGGTGGTGCTCTCCACGTTGGACGGACAGCAAACTTGTGCGTTGTCGATCCCAATCTCGAGTGGAACGTCCTGCCCGAGGAGGTTGCTTCGAAGAGCAAGAACACGCCATTTGGCGGAATTGGGTTGGAAGGAAAAGTGGTTCACACCTTCCTCAGGGGAGAGCCGACCGTGCTTTTTGGCGAGGCGCAAAGGTAGATAGGTAGAAACTTGGATGGGAGTGACGAATTGAGTAAAGGTGTTTCCTGGCTGGATGGAGCTGGAGCATTGTTGGTGTTTGCGGACGGGGAGTCGTTTGAGGGCAATTGCGCCGGGTTCGGACCGACCAACGGTATCGCCACGGGCGAGTTGGTTTTCAACACCGTGATGAGCGGATACCAAGAAGTAATTACCGACCCTTCTTATGCCGGCCAAGTGGTGGCGTTTACCTATCCTCACATCGGCAACTATGGGGTCAGCCCGGAAGACGATGAATCAAGAACGGTCTTTTTGAACGGTATTGTCGTGAGAGACCTTGCACGCCGCCCGAGCAACTGGAGACACGCAGGTTCACTTGGGGACTACCTGAAGGCGGAGAAGGTCCCGGTGATCACGGGAGTGGATACGCGGAGGCTGACCAGGAAACTGAGGGAACACGGCACAGCCCAAGTGGCATTCGGAACCGCCGACTACGAGGCGCTCTTGGTTGCTGCCAAAGCCGAGACCGGGACCGATGGGAAAGACTTGGCTTCGTCCGTAACCACCGATTCTCCTTATCGGGCGGGAGAAGGCGGCAGGTACAAGGTCGTAGCGATGGACTTCGGCATTAAGACGTCCATCATCCGACAGCTGGCAAGGATTGCAGATACGACGGTCGTACCCGCGGGCACCACGGCGGAGGAGATATTGGCGCTCTCGCCGAATGGAGTCTTCCTTTCGAATGGACCAGGGGACCCTTCGGCGCTGGGTTTTGCCGAGGACACGGTGAGGGGGCTGGTCGGTAGGGTGCCGGTTTTCGGCATCTGCTTGGGTCATCAGGTTATGTGTAGGGCACTGGGAGCAAAGACCTACAAGCTCAAGTTCGGGCATCACGGTGGTAATCACCCGGTAAAGCGAATCGGGAAGGACAAGGTGGAGATCACCAGTCACAACCACAATTATGCGGTTGACTCGGATTTGCCGAGTTCGCTTCAGATAACCCACACCAACCTGAACGACGGAGTTCTCGAAGGAGTTCGTTGTCTCGATGGGCCCGCTTTTTCCGTTCAATATCATCCAGAAGCCGGTCCTGGTCCGCACGACGCCAGGTACCTTTTTGACGATTTCGCTTCCTTGATGTCGGATTGGATCTCGGGAGGTAATGCCTGATGGGGAAGCGAACCGATTTGTCATCAATCATGGTTATCGGGTCAGGTCCGATCGTAATCGGCCAGGCCTGCGAGTTCGACTACTCGGGAACTCAGGCGTGCAGGGTGCTTCGCCAAGAGGGATATCGAGTGATCCTGGTCAATCCGAACCCGGCGACGATAATGACCGACCCGGATCTTGCAGATGCCACCTACGTCGAGCCATTGGATTTGCAGGTCCTGACGGCCATCCTGGAAAAGGAGCGGCCTGATGCAATATTGCCGACCCTTGGTGGACAAACTGCACTGAACGCAGCGATGATGCTCTCTCATGCGGGAGTACTGGATAAATACCAGGTCGAACTGATCGGGGCGTCGGCTGAGGCAATTGAGACGGCCGAGAACCGTGAGCGCTTCAAAGATGCGATGACCGAAATCGGAATTGCCGTCGTCGAGTCCGGGTATGCCCACACGAGAGCCGAAGCATTGGAAATAGTGGAGAAGATCGGTCTTCCTGTCATCGTAAGGCCCTCCTACATACTTGGCGGGTCAGGAACCGGAATCGCCAACTCCTCTGGCGAGGTCGAGCGCGTGATCGACGAGGCTCTGGCGGCCAGCCCCATCTCCGAAATTTTGATCGAGCGATCCATCGTCGGCTGGAAGGAATACGAACTGGAGGTGATGCGCGACAGGGCAGACAACTGCGTCATCATCTGCTCAATCGAGAACTTTGACGCTATGGGTGTACACACCGGCGATTCGATTACGGTAGCCCCTGCCCAGACACTTTCGGATGTCGAATACCAGATGATGCGCGATGCTTCGTTTGCCTGCATTCGTAGGATCGGTGTCGAAACGGGCGGTTCGAACATCCAGTTCGCCATCAATCCGCAGGATGGTTCGATGGTGGTTATCGAGATGAATCCGAGGGTCTCCCGTTCTTCTGCGTTGGCTTCCAAGGCGACGGGCTTCCCGATTGCCAAGATCGCCACGAAGCTTGCGATCGGCTACTGCCTTGACGAGATAGTCAACGACATAACAGGTACGACCCCGGCGAGCTTTGAGCCGACGATTGACTATGTTGTTACGAAAATCCCCAGATGGGCGTTCGAGAAGTTCCCGGATACCCCTGACCTGCTGGGAACGAGGATGCAGTCGGTTGGCGAGGTCATGGCTATCGGCCGGACTTTCCCCGAGTCATTCCAGAAGGCCTTGCGCTCACTTGAGACGGCGAGGGCAGGATTAAACTGTGATCCAAAGGAAGTGGAGCTGGAAGCCAAGACCACCGAGGAGCTTTTGCGCTTGGCGGTGCTCCCGAACCCGGAAAGACCCTTCCAGCTTGAGATAGCGCTGAGGCGCGGCGTGACCGTGGAGGACCTTTCCAGGATCACTTTCGTTGACCCGTGGTTCTTGGATCAGTTGCTCCTTATCGTAGAGACGAGGGCCGAGCTGGAGACCCGTTCTCCCACAACAGTCGGTAAGGACCTATTGAGGCGTGCCAAGAGGCTCGGTTTTTCTGATATTCAGCTCGCTTGGGCCTGGCGTGACCACGGTGCCACCGAGGATTCCGTTCGAGCACTCAGATTGTCACTCGGCGTACTTCCCGTATTCAAGACTGTCGATACATGCGGAGCAGAGTTCCAGTCGTCCACTCCGTATCACTACTCCACATACGACGACGAGGATGAGCTAACGCGGAGGAATGGGGAGTCGATAATCATCCTTGGATCGGGACCCAACAGGATCGGTCAGGGTATCGAGTTCGACTATTGCTGCGTTCATGCGAGCTTCGCTCTTCACGAGTCCGGTTACGAAACTGTAATGGTCAACTGCAACCCCGAGACGGTCTCTACCGACTATGACACCTCAGACCGGTTGTATTTTGAGCCTATTACCTACGAGGACGTCTCGAACATTATCGAGTCCGAGCAAAGGACGGGTCGTCTCAAGGGAGTAATCGTGAGCCTAGGTGGGCAGACACCCTTGAAACTGTCGAACAAGATCGATCCCGCTCTCGTTATGGGAACCTCGCCGGCTTCGATCGACTTAGCCGAGGACCGCGACAACTGGGGCAGACTGTGCAGCGATCTTGGTATACCGCAGCCTCCGGGGGGCGCTGTCTTCGATGTGGATGATGCTGCGAAGTTGGCCACAGAGGTCGGCTACCCAGTTCTCGTGCGTCCTAGCTATGTTCTTGGCGGCCGGGCCATGGAGATCGTCTACGACGAGGATTCGCTGAGGTCAGCGTTCGCAACTGCCGTCGGGACAGGCGACCCTACCTTGTCCGGAGATCGCCCGGTCCTGGTGGATCGCTTCCTGGAGGATGCAATCGAGGTCGACGTGGACGCGATAAGAGACTCAGCGGGTGCGGTCGTAATTGGTGGGGTGATGGAACACGTAGAGGAAGCGGGAGTTCACTCAGGTGACTCTGCTTGCGTGATACCTCCGCCGACCCTGTCCTCGGCAACGGTCAAAACGCTAAAGCAATATACGGAGAAGATTGCCCACGCGCTTGAAGTCCAGGGCCTGGTGAATGTTCAGTTCGCAGTCAGGGATGACACGGTCTTCGTAATTGAAGCCAACCCAAGGGCGTCGCGGACTGTGCCGTTTGTGTCCAAAGCAACCGGGATTACCTTGGCCAAGGTAGCGGCGCGCGTGATGGCCGGAGAGAACTTAGCGGACATTCTCCCGGTTGAGACAATGGAAAGGTTGGAGTCTGGTGAGCTGCAAGGCGGCGGCATAGCGGTCAAGGAAGCCGTGCTCCCATTTGACCGATTCCCGGAGGCCGACTCACTACTCGGACCGGAGATGCGCTCGACGGGTGAAGTAATGGGGATCGACGTTACTTTTGGATTGGCGTTTGCAAAAAGCCAAATCTCTGCCGGCAACCCATTGCCTTCGAGCGGCCAGGTCTTCTTTTCGCTCGCAGATCGCGATAAGGAAGCAGGGCTTGAAGTCGCAATCCGATTCGTGGAGCTGGGATTCACCGTTGCGGCAACCGCTGGGACTGCCGAGTTCCTAACGTCCAGAGGCGTTCCGGTTGAGACCGTGGTCGCAAAGATCGGAGCGGAAGGCGGAGGAGCTGAGTCGAGGCCGGGAACCGACCCCATTGAGTTGTTATCGAGTGGCCTAGTGAACTTGGTGGTAAATACACCGAGGGGTCGCGGCTCCAGGGCAGACGGAGCACATATTAGACGGGCTGCTTCCAGAAACGGAGTTGCATGCATCACGACCGTTGCCGCAGCTCGCGCTGCAGCCGCAGGAATTCAAGATTGGGGCGCTCACGCATTGAACGTTAGGCCCTTGCAGGATTATCACTCAGATGGGCAGCAAAGGTTGGGGCTATAGGGTGAGGATCGGGTGTCAATCCAAGTGGGAGACGTTGCTTGAGTACACCCGTTAACCTCACGGTGAACGTGGGCGGTATCGAACTGGCCAACCCGGTCATGACTGCGGCCGGGACTTCAGGATACTCGGACGAGTTGTCCGGATACTTCGACCTTGCTTGCCTTGGAGCCGTGGTGGCCAAGTCCCTTTCGTGCTTTCCTTGGGACGGGAATCCTCCATTGCGGATTACGGGTACTCAAGGAGGAATGCTCAACAGCGTTGGATTGCAGGGAATGGGCATTCGGGAGTGGGTGGACGGACACTTACCTCGGTTACTCGAACGCAAAGCCAAGCCGGTATTGAGCGTTTGGGGCCGGTCAACAAAAGACTTTATAGAGGTGGCAAATTTGCTTAGGCCACTCGCCGGCAAGGTTGTTGCTGTGGAGGCAAACGTTAGCTGTCCAAATACGGAGGACTCTAAGAAGTTGTTTGCACACTCAGCGCAAATGACCGCGCAAATCGTTCAAATTCTCTCTCAAAGCGGGATTCCGATATGGGCGAAACTATCGCCAAATGTGCCGGACATTACCGAAATTGCCGGTGCAGCTCTTACGGCGGGCGCATCCGCGTTGACGCTGATCAATACGCTTGTGGGAGCGAAAATCGATATCGAAGCCCGACGCCCGGCATTGGGGGGTGTGACCGGTGGATTATCCGGGCCTGCGCTTCACCCGGTAGCCGTTAGGTGCGTCATGCAATGCAGAGAAAGCTTTCCCGACGCCGGAATCATCGGTGTGGGTGGGGTGATGAACGGAAGAGATGCCGTCGAATTGATGATGGCCGGTGCGAACGCGGTACAAGTGGGGACGGCGACGTTTCTAAACCCAAGGGCGCCAATGGATGTGCTGAACGGTCTAAAGAGCTGGTGTGCCGATCGTGGCGTAAGCGAAGTAAAAGAAATTGTCGGAGCAGCCCTACCTTCCGGGTGAGGCTGATCTCGGCAACGTGAAATCGGCCTGCACCGACATGGGCTTAGGCAACAAATGATATGGGCGACTCTCTGAAATAGGCGAAGTTGGCCCACTCATTTAGCATTCATTCGCACACCTGGAGTGTGGTCGCACTCTATTGTGATTGAAAGCCAGAGGTGGCCGGAGCAGTATCCCAAAGAAAGTAAAGACTGAAAATGAGCAACTTGCATTCAACCGACCGCGACAGACTTGTTCTCGCATTGGATTTCGACGACCTTGTGGCTGCGACCAGGATGGCCTCCTTGGTGAAGGAGTATTTCGGTGTAGTAAAGGTCGGGCTGGAGCTTTATAGCGCTGCCGGACCCGACGCGGTCGAGGCGTTTCTTGACGACGGATTCGCCGTATTTGCCGACCTCAAACTCTTTGATATCCCCACGACGGTCCGGCGGGCTTCCAAGGTCATAGGAGGCCTTGGCGCCAAGTACCTTACGATCCATGGAGCCGGTGGGGAATCGATGCTGTCAGCGGGCGCCGAGGGCTTGACCGAAGGTGCCCTTGAAGCAGGGCTTCCATCGCCCCTCGCACTTGGGGTTACGGTGCTGACCAGCGACCCGGTACATTCCGACGAGCTTGTGGCGCAGCGTTGCTCGGCAATCAAGGCTGCGGGTTGTGGAGGTCTCGTTTGTTCGGCTGCCGATCTTGAAATCGCCGGAAATCTTGCCGGGGGTCTGTTGAGAGTGGTTCCTGGAATTCGGCCTTTAGGCAGCGGTGCTGATGACCAGCTCCGTTCTGCGACGCCGTCGGCGGCGTTAAATGCCGGAGCGGACCTGCTGGTCATTGGGCGCGCAGTTACCGGTGCCCAAGACCCAGCGCTTGCCGCAAAGCAAATCTCACTGGAGTTGGCCGACACTTCAAAGTGACATTCTCCCTAACGGTACGGCATTCAATGATTTGTGCATAAACCCAGGTCAAAAGGCCTGCAGATCAATTTTCGACACAATAATGCCTGTTGGTGCTGGAAAGCTTCGCAAAGAGGCGCTACTGTGCCCGCCATGCCTTTGCCTCCGCAACTAACACCAGAACAGCGTCAAGCTGCATTGAAGAAGGCCGCCGAAGCCCGCAAGGCTCGTGCCGAGATCAAAGAGAAGCTCAAGATGGGCCGAATATCTCTGAAGGAGCTCCTTGACAAGGGAGCGAGCGACGAGATGATCGGCAAGATGAAGGTCGTCTCGGTCCTCGAGTCGTTGCCTGGATTGGGCAAGGTCAAAGCCCGTCGGATGATGGAGGAGATCGGAATCTCCGACACCCGCAGGGTTCAGGGCCTTGGTGCCAATCAGAAAGAGGCTCTTCTCAAGGAGACCAAGTAGCAGAGACGTTCGTGCTTGCCGGCCCCGGAGGGGTGGGCAAGAGCACGTTGGCCAGGCGAATCTCAGCGAGAGATTCGCGTATCTGGCTAAGCAGGTCGTGGACCACCAGGCCTCCGAGGCCTGGTGAGTCTGCAGATGCCTACACGTTTGTCAGTCGTGAGCAATTCAGCGACATGGTTTCAGCGGATGGGTTCTTGGAGTGGGCCGAGTTCTCGGGAAACTTCTATGGGACTCCGTTGGTCGACCCGCCGGGGGATTGCGATCTCCTCCTTGAGATCGACTCGCAAGGCGCTAAGGCGATCAAGGCCATGCGCCCGAATAGCGTCATTATTCTGGTGACCGCACCTAGCTGGGACACCGAAGAGCAGCGCCTTCGAGACCGTGGCGACAGTAGCGAAGCGATACGCGAGAGGCTGAACATCGGCAAGCACGAAGTTGAAGAGATCGCCCCGATCGCGGACTACCGGCTGGTGAATGTCGACCTTGAGCGTGCTGTCGATCAGCTTGCGGATATAATTGAGCGCTGCAGACGAAAGGGACAGACAAACGGTGACTGAAGCGCGAAACTCGATGATGAACCCGCCCATTGAGGCTTTGATGGACAGGGTTGGCTCCAAGTTCGCCCTTGTCTCTTTAGCGGCTAAGCGGGGCCGACAGATCAATTCGTACTTCAATCAGTTGGGTGAGGGCCTTGGTGCCATCGTTCCTCCTCAAGTGACATCTGTCTCTCGAAAGCCGCTATCGATTGCGATGGAGGAAATTGCAGCGGACAAAATCGTCATGATTCCTGCAGAAGTCATTGACGAAACGGATGAGACCGAGAACAAGAGTGCTCCGTTGCTGGCGGCCGTATCTTCAGCGAAGACTTCGGTTTCCGAAGCCGGTGAAGATGCCGACGCGGATGGCTCGGGAGAGTCTTCGTAAGGAGCCTGAATGGCTCGGCTGATTCCGGGCTGAGGCTGACTTCAGGATTGATGCCCGGATAATGGTCACAACGCCCGATCGTCCGGCGCAACCTCGAGAACCGTCGAAAGACGGGAGAACCAAGGTCGTTCTTGCGGTCACAGGAGGAATCGCCGCCTATAAGGCGATAGAGATATGCCGAAGACTGGTGGATTCAGGCTATTGGGTTAGCCCGTTGATGACGGTAGCCGCTACAAAGTTTCTTGGCCCTACAACGGTTTCCGCGTTGGCTTCGGAGCCGGTTCGTACGGACCTGTGGGACTCAGATGACCCGCTCGCGCACACCAAGCTTGCGGCCGATTGTGACTTAATGGTCGTGGTCCCGGCGACCGCGAACACTCTCGCAAAGTTGGCGAATGGATTTGCTGACGATATCGTCTCGGCAACCGCGCTGGCGTACGACGGCCCCCTTGTCGTATGTCCGGCTATGCACACCGAAATGTGGAATGCAGCCGTGACGCAGGAAAACATTGCAAGACTGGTTGCGCGAGGTGTCGTCGTCGTTCCGCCGGAGACCGGAAGGCTTGCCGGGGGAGACAGTGGGCAAGGTCGCTTGGCGGAGCCTGATGAAATCATGCGCGCGATCAACGGAGCGCTTGCGGGATCCGGCAATTCACGGGCCACGGCGGGAACGCTGGGTCCAATGAGTGGCCTTCGCGTACTGGTGAGCGCAGGTGGCACTCGCGAGGCAATTGACCCCGTCAGGTTTATTGGGAATTGCTCTTCGGGAAAGCAGGGTTACGCACTGGCCGAGGAGGCAGCAAAACTCGGCGCCGAGGTGACCGTCGTCACCACGCTCGATGACGGGATGCTGCAACTGCCTGCGGGGGTCAACAAAACAAGAGTGGAGACCGCAGCGCAAATGGCGGAAGCCGTGCTTGGTTCTTCGGGTGAAATGGACGTCGTCATCATGGCTGCCGCGGTTGCGGATTTCACACCTGCGAACCCGGCACCGCAAAAGGTTCACAAGGACGAGGGGCCGCCTGAGCTGAAGCTGATTGCAACTCCTGACATTC
>DAIDIS010000188.1 GCA_027451785.1 Acidimicrobiales bacterium | reverse complement strand
GGGGCTTGGAGTTGGTCTTGGGGTGGCTGTGACCGCCTGGTTTCTGGGTTTCCGCCACGCCTTCGACGCAGACCATATCTCATGCATAGACAACACAACCCGCAAGCTCATGGCCGATGGCAAGCGACCTTTGGGGTCAGGGTTCTTCTTTTCTCTAGGGCATTCGACCATCATCGTTGCTGTAGGCGTTGGCATCACCTTTGCCGCAAAGGCGGTTTTCGGAGCGGTTGTCGACCCTTCCTCGGCCTACGAGACCGCCGGGGGTACGTTGGGTACGCTCTTGTCTGCGGGATTTCTCTATCTCATCGCTCTGTTGAACCTGATTGTGCTCTCCGGAATTGTGAGGGTTTTCAGAGATATGCGAAGTGGCGCGTACGACGAAGCGGCGTTGGAGGCTCAACTCAACTCCAGGGGCTTCATGTACCGCTTCTTCGGTCGTTTCATGAAATCGATCAACCACACCTGGCAGCTCTACTTCGTGGGCCTTGTGTTCGGCATCGGCTTTGACACCGCGACGGAGGTCGTCCTTTTGGCGGCTACCGCGTACGCTGCCATTCAGGGCCTTCCCTTCTACGCCATCTTGGCACTTCCCGCCCTATTCTCGGGGGGGCTCATGCTTTTCGACACCATTGATGGTTGCTTTATGAACTTTGCCTATGGTTGGGCCTTTGCCAAGCCTGTCCGCAAGGTCTATTACAACTTGGTGGTCACTGGACTTTCCATCGGGTCTGCGCTCATCATCGGCACGATTGAGGTTTCGGGCGTGCTTGCCACCAAGCTCCATCTTCGGGGGGCGTTCTGGCGCTCGATGTCCGACTTCAATATCAACATCGCGGGCCTTTGTATAGCGGTGATGTTTGTAGTCGTTTGGCTTGTTGCGATCGCCTACTGGCGCTTCGGCAACGTGGAGGCCCGCTGGAGCACCATGACTGCCGGTGACCACTAGCGGAAGTTCCGGGCAGGTACTGCCAGAGCCAAATCCAACGGCTCCAGCCTCTCCGCCACTATATTGAGCGACCCTTCCTCCTTCTCCACCCTCCCACGAACGATCATCGCCGTGGCCGTCGTCGCAACCTTCCTGTAGCGCTTCCACAGCCCCACTGAGCACACTACGTTTATCAAACCCGTCTCGTCCTCCAAGCTCAAGAAGGTAACCCCCCTTGCAGTCTCGGGACGCTGACGATGAGTTACCGCCCCAGCAACCGTGACCTTGCGGCCATGAGGCAAGGCCTGAAGGTCGCCGGCAAGGGTCACTCCCTTCGCCGAAAGCCCATCCCTTGCCATCTCCGTCAAGGAAGAGTCCACCGAAACTCCGGTCGACACCATGTCGGCCACCACCACCTCCTCCTTGCTCATCGGAGGCAAGCCGGGAGCTTTGACTCCAGGCACGATCCCGGGGAGTCTCCAATGCCCTGCCTGGCCGATAGCGCCGGCCGACCAAAGATCCTCCCTTCGGTTGCCTCTCCCCAGACTCGCAGTCGCCCCCGCAGTTGCTAACGCCTCCATCTGGTGCCTGGTAAGGCTTGCTTTTATGCATAGCTCCTCCAGGCTCGAATAGGGCTGGTTGTTCTCTATTCGCTTTGCGGTGTCCGCACCAAGCGAGGAAACGTAGGAAAGACCCATACGAACCACGGGATCGGCATTGTCGGCGGTCATGGCTGGGGGCTCCAAGGAACACTCCGCCTTGGAGGCGTTCACGTCCGGCGGCAATACCTTGACTCCATGGCGCCTGGCGTCTGCAATCAAGGTTCTAGGCGCCCAAAAACCCATCGGTTGGGAATTCAAAAGCCCAGCCAGGAATGCTGCGGGGTAATGCAGCTTTAGCCATGCGGAGGAATAGACCAGGTAGGCAAAGCTGACCGAATGGCTCTCCGGGAAGCCGAAGTTGGCAAAGGCAGCCATTTTCGACCAGATTTCGTCTGCCGTTTCTCCCACAATATCGTTATCCGCCATACCCTCATAGAAGCGACCCTTCAGCTCTTGCATGCGCTCCGGGGCCCTTTTTGATCCCATGGCTTGACGCAACTTGTCGGCCTCCGCCGCAGAAAACCCTGCTACGTCAATGGCCATCTGCATCAGCTGCTCCTGGAATAACGGAACTCCCAATGTCCTCTCCAAGCAGGGCTTGAGCTTCGGGTGCATGTAGGTCACCTTCTCCTTGCCACTACGGCGCTTCAGGTATGGGTGGACGGAGCCTCCCTGGATGGGGCCGGGGCGGATCAAGGCGACTTCCACCACCAAGTCGTAGAAGGTGCGTGGCTTCAACCTGGGGAGCGTCGCCATCTGCGCCCTCGACTCCACCTGGAACACTCCCACGGTATCGGCCTGGCAAAAAGTCTCGTACACGGCGCTTTCCTGGGGGATAAAGGCAAGATCAAGCTCGGTTCCGTAGTGCTCGGCAACCATGTCGACCGTACGGTGTAGTGCCTCCAGCATCCCCAAGCCCAAAAGGTCGAACTTCACCAGCCCAATAGCCGCACAGTCCTCTTTGTCCCACTGCAAAACAGTACGGCCGGGGGCAGTCGCCCACTCCACCGGGCACAGCTCGACCACCGGCCGGTCGCATATAACCATCCCGCCCGAATGAACGCCTAGGTGGCGGGGAAAGTCCTCCAGTCTTGCCGCCATCTCGATCACCTGGAGCGGTGGGCCGCCATCACCCGCTCCAGCATTCCCTCCTGTCTCGTCCCCCGGCTTGTTCTCAGTCCACTTGGTGTCCCTGCCGTCCAAGCCCTTGGACCATGAATCAGCCAACCCTTGGGAATGCCCGAAGGCCTTGGCCACGTCCCTGATAACCGACCGGCGTCTGTAGGTGATGAAGTTGGCTACCTGGGCAGCATTCATGCGTCCGTGGCGTTCGTAGACATATTGGATCGCCTCTTCCCGCCTTCCCGACTCGATGTCTATGTCTATATCGGGGGGACCATCACGCTCGGCCGATAGGAACCTCTCGAACAGCAGTCCCAGGGCCACGGCATCCGCAGGGGTGATTCCGATTGCATAGCAAACCGCTGAGTTGGCGGCAGAGCCTCGCCCTTGGCAGTAAATGTTGTTGGACCTACAAAACTGGACTATGTCCCAGACCACCAAAAAGTAGCCGGGGAACCCCAATTGCTCGATAACCGACAGCTCATGGTCGATCTGCGCCCAAGCACCCTTCACCCTCTCGCTGGAGCGTGGGCCGTAACGATGGGTCGCACCTTCGTAGGCGAGCAACCTCAAGAAGCTCATCTCGTCATGCCCTTCCGGTACAGGGAACGGAGGAAGACCGGGAGCTATCAGACGCAAGTCGAATGCGAGCGACGCACCCAGCTCACCACTGCGCTCGACCACACCTGGGTAACGAGCGAAGCGCCGGGCTTGCTCGCTGCCCGAACGTAAGTAAGAACTGGGACCGGATGGTAGCCAAGGATCCATGTCGTCCAAACTCCGCCTCGCCCTGATCGCCGCTAAGGTGGCCGCTAGGTGATGGCCCTTCGGAGTTGCGTAGTGGGCATTGGACGTGAC
>DAIDIS010000187.1 GCA_027451785.1 Acidimicrobiales bacterium | reverse complement strand
GATCTCCTTATTGCAACGGCGAAAATGACATTCGCGCACGAGATTGCGTATGGATTCCTTTCAATTGCCGGAGCCAACGAGGATCGGAGGTATGGATGCCGGAGTTCACCGAGAACTGGTACCCGGACCAGCAGCTTCGATTCCTGATGGCCTTCTGCAAGCTTGCCCAGTCTCTTGAAGGTATCAATGTCGAGATCGGCTGTTGGGAAGGACGTAGCACTATCGGGCTCGCCAAGATCTGTGCCCCGAATGAACTTCATGCCGTTGACCATTGGCTTGGGAACGATGAGTGGGTTCCTGGCTACTTCGATCCTAACCGCCGAGACGTATTCGACCGGTTCTTGAAGAACATTGCGCCATACCCCAACGTAGTCCCCCACCGGATGAGCTGGGAGGAATTCTTCGAGTCCGAAACTCGCCCAGTGCTGTTTGCCCATTTGGATGCAGGACACTCCTACCAGTCCACACGCTCTCTTATCGAGATGGTCAAGCCACTTGTCGTACCTGGCGGAGTACTTTGTGGAGACGATTTTGCAAATGCTCACGCCAATGCCGAGGGATTGGGCGGCGGCGTGGAAATGGCGGTAAGGGACACGCTTCCGGGTTTCACCGTGGCCGGGAACCTATGGATCTGGCGCAACAAGGTCGACGAATAGAATACCAAGCCTCAGAACTTCGCCACCGTGCGAACGTACGTCGGACGATATGTTGATGTTGAGGGCTTCTTCGCTTCAGACTACCGACCATCCACCGTCGACCGGCAAGACCACCCCATTCACGTAGCTTGCATCATCGCTAAGGAGCCATGTTATAGCTGAAGCCTGTTGCTCCGGCGAAGAGATGTCCGGCATAGTGGCCTGCATGACCGGACCGATCCGTCCGGTCGCCAGCTCGGATTTGAAGTTCGCCACAATGTTGGTTGCAACAGGTCCTGGAGCAATGGCATTTACCCTGATCCCTTTCGGGCCATAGAAGAACGCCGAGTTCTTCGTTATGCCTATTACCGCGTGCTTGGATGCCGTATACGCCACACCCGCTGCCGAGCCGCGAAGACCTGCCTCCGACGCAACATTGACGATGGCACCGTTGCCTCGTTTGAGCATCCCGGGCAAGACCCCCCTTGAGAGTCGAACCATGGAGCCAACGTTCACGGCCATCACCCGGTCCCAAGTCTCGTCATCCACCTCAGCCAGCGGCAGAAAGTCGTCCATAATCCCTGCGACGTTCGCCAATCCGTCTATTGGATCACCGGCAGCAATTAACAAGTCGTCGACTCCGGCCTGAACCGAGATGTCGGCTTCCACGGTCTCCAATTCCGTTGAGCCCAACTCTGCAGCAAGAGTTTTCAGCCGATCTCCCGAGATATCGACGGCCACTACCTTCGCGCCCTCTTGAAGCAGGCGCTCCGTCACAGCCTTTCCGATACCGGAACCAGCACCCGTTACGATCAGCTTCCTGGCGGCGAAGCGCAGATTTTCAGTTACGTTTTGCACCATATCCGGCAACGTAACATTGCATCGGCCTGTGGCTAAGGGTATTACGGACTTAGATGCAGGGGATTTCTACCCGGCGTTGGAAGCACTAAAAGCAAAAAGAACGGAACCCAACGGGTAAATGGTGCACGATCCCCAAACTTAGGGTCGAAACACCTGACCTATTGAGTGCCTATGTTCGGTTAGCATCGCAAGTGTGGTCGCCAACCGAATTGCGGCTCCACATAGTACAAATGTCTGGAATGGAGACTTCGGCAATGAGCGAACTGTTGGACTTCAATTCATCGATCATCGAAGAGTTCAGGCAAAACGGAGGCAAGGTCGGTGGCCCATTCGAAGGGGCGCCGATGATCCTCGTCCATCACCGCGGAGCCAAGACCGGTACCGAGCGCGTCAACCCCATGGTCTACCAGGCAATCGGCGACAATTTCGCTGTCTTCGCCTCGAAGGCCGGGCACCCTCACCATCCACATTGGTACTTAAACCTGGTGGCCAATCCGGAAACGACAGTTGAAGTCGGGGCTGAAACCATCCCAGTCGTTGCTCGGGTACTGGAGGGCGAAGAGCGAGAGGAAATTTGGGAGCGCCAGAAGCAACTCATGGCCGGCTTTGCAGAATATGAAGAGAAAGTCGCCGGTGCCCGGGAGATTCCTGTCGTGCTTCTGGAGCGCAAAACCTGAATCTTCGGGCAGAAATAGGCCAGTCTCGACCAACTTCAATCATTGGCGGGCCGCCTGTCGACCACAGCGTCTTGCTCCGATCTCACCGCGGAACACTACTCTTACGTGAGAGTACAATTGTCTCGTGCCCGAGGACCTGGATCAGGAGAGTGATACTCACCAGATCGGCGGGGTTGCCGATGCCGTGGGCTTCTCCCTTCGGATGATCCGGCGTTGTGGAAAGGTTGGGCTTACACCGGAGTCGGGCCGGAAGGCCGGTGGGTTGTGCCTCTACACTGATCGGGATGTCGAACGACTTGTGTTGATCAAGTACATGAAGCCGCTCGACTTCACGCTTGAAGAAATGATGGACCTCCTGGAGACACGGGACCGATTGGCCAATGGCTCCGATGGCGTCACGGGGTTCGAGCTGGCCGGAAAGCTTTCCACTTATGCATCGACTGCGGATCGACGCTGCGATGGATTGAGGGTTGAGCTTGAAGCGGCCGAGTCGATGGCAGCGGCGGCGAAACTTAGAAATGAGGCTTCGGCCCACTACCGAATTCGTTCCTGCGACTCCGAGCCTGGCTTCGCCGAACTCCCTACCCGGAAGTCCCCAACACGGACGGCTGAGCACTCAGGTCATCGTGGCGCAAGAGCGTCTGGACTCAAATCCCGGAAGTCCGCCGACTGAGCATGCCAAGCGCAAACATCAACAATGAGGTGGCCGCCGAAGCGACCAGGCGACGGACCTTCGCCATCATCAGCCACCCGGACGCAGGCAAGACGACTCTCACCGAGAAGTTTCTTCTCTATGGCGGAGCGCTGACCGAAGCGGGAGCGGTGAAGGCAAAAAGCGGGGGGCGCAAAGCCACCTCCGACTGGATGGAGCTTGAACAGCAAAGGGGCATCTCCATCACCTCGACCGCCTTACAGTTCAACTACCGTAACCACGTCATCAATCTCTTGGACACCCCCGGGCACCGTGACTTTTCCGAGGACACCTATAGGGTGTTGGCTGCCGTGGATGCTGCGGTCATGCTGTTGGACACGGCGAAGGGAATCGAAGCGCAAACCTTGAAGCTCTTCGAAGTATGCCGGGCGCGCAACCTACCCATTTTCACATTTCTCAACAAATACGATCGGCCCGGCCGCGACCCACTGGAGCTGCTCGACGAGATCGAGTCCAAGATCGATCTCCGACCTACCCCGATCACCTGGCCCGTAGGCATCCCTGGAGACTTCAAAGGAGTGATTGACCGACAGAGCGGCGGTTTCGTCCGCTTCACCCGGAATTCAAGAGGAGCACACGCTGCACCCGAGGAACTTGTGAACCCCACCCAAGCGGCAACGGAGGAAGGTGCGAACTGGGAGGCGGCGCTGGAGGGATGCGCGCTCCTCGACGAGGTCGGAGCCAACTACGACGAAAAGTCCTTCCTGGCCGGTGAGTCGAGCCCCCTCTTTGTCGGCTCAGCCCTCACTAACTTCGGGGTAAGGATGCTACTTGACGCCATCGTCGACCTCTCGCCGGAACCGTCTCCAAGAGTAGATGACCAAGGTACTCCCCGCCCGCTCGGCTCATCGTTTTCAGGGTTCGTTTTCAAGATCCAAGCGAACATGAACCCGGCACATAGGGACCACGTAGCGTTTGTCAGGGTGTGTTCGGGACGATTTGAACGGGGAATGACCGTAACCCATGGGCCGACGGGCCGGACCTTCTCGACCAAGTATGCGGCGTCGGTCTTCGGCTCCGACCGAGATACCATCGATGTGGCTTACCCAGGCGATGTCATCGTATTGGTCAACGCAAGCGACCTTCGCATTGGAGACTCGCTCTACCAACAAGAACAGGTCCGCTTCCCCGCAATACCAACCTTCGCGCCCGAGCTGTTTGCTCGCGCGAGAGTCCGGGACAGCTCGAAACATAAGCAATTCCGCAAGGGGATGACCCAGCTTGAACAAGAAGGAGTAATCCAAGTCCTTCTTGACCCCGACGGCGACCCGACTCCAACCCTTGCGGCCGTTGGGCAAATGCAGTTTGAGGTTTTCTCGCACAGGCTCAGGAACGAGTACGGAGCCGAGATCGAAATTGAAGGTATCCAGACCAAAGTGGCACGCCGGACCGATTCCGAGACCGCCGCCAAGCTCAGGGGACAGGGAGGGGTCAGGGTCTATACGAAAACCGACGGGACCTTCCTTGCTTTGTTCGACAGCGCCTTTTGGCTTCAGCGCATAGAGGGTGAGCACCCAGATTGGACCCTGGAGGCAATAATGACAGACGAAGCACCAAAGTCTTAGGCAAATGACCTGCTTTCGGCCGCCTGGCGAGCTGTTTTCGCAGCATTGATTCGAAGGTACGCTTTCGGAGTGCGACCCCTTCGATACTCCATCAACACGACGTTGGACGGATGTTGCGATCATCGAGCAATAACCGCGGACGCAGACTTGCACCGTCACGCAGTGGAGAACCTCAATCGGGCTGACGCACTTCTGTTTGGCCGAGTCACCTACGAAATGATGGAATCGGCTTGGCGTCCCGTGCCGTCCGAAAATTCCAGACCCCACTGGATGCAACCGTTCGCCGACACCATCAACGCAGCGCCGAAATATGTTGTTTCGAGCACTCTCAAGACAGTCGACTGGAACGCGCAACTCCTCCAGGGGAACTTGAAGGAGGCAGTCCAAAGGCTAAAGGAGGAGCCGGGTAAGGGACTTTTTGTCGGCGGTATCAAGCTGCCGATGGCTCTAGCTGAATTGGGTTTGATTGACGAATTCGAGTTCGTGGTGCACCCAAGGCTTGCTGGACACGGACCCGCGCTCTTTACCGGCCTATCGCACTATGTGGACTTGAAGCTCGCAAGCCGACTTGAGCTTGGCTCGGGAGCGATTGCACTGCGATACGAGGCGAAGGGCCGACCGCAGCATGTCTGACCTTTCGTCTGCCCAATAGGTGTCAATCATGACGGCTACAGCGAGTCGGCGATAAATTCGCATGACCCGCCTCACGGAATCGAACCCCGAAACGTTAATATGGTGTGACCATTCGTAGACCCCTTGACCAACTGGGTGGCGAGACCTTCGGACCGGACGGATCAGGGAATGCACCAGAGTGAGCCTGCCTCCATTCGAAACAGTGGTTGCCGACCACGGCGCCGCTGTCCTTCGGGTATGTCAATGTATCGTCGGCCCGACAGAAGCCGAGGACGCGTGGTCGGAAACGTTCCTATCGGCCTTAAAGGCTTATCCGAAGCTTCTTCCCGGCAGCAACATCCGGGGGTGGCTGGTCACGATCGCTCATCGAAAGGCTACCGACCGCTTGCGTTCCGCTCGCCGGTCACCGGTACCGATGAACGACCTTCCCGCTACGCCTTCATTCGACCGCGAGCCGCTCGACCCAAAATCCGACCTTTGGGCAATGCTCGCCGCTCTGCCCGTCGGACAGCGACACGCAGTCGCTTACCGCTACCTAGCGGACCTAACCTACGCGACGATCAGCGAGATCATGGGTGTCAGTGAGGCTGCCGCACGGCGATCGGCGGCCGACGGAATGGCCAAGCTCCGCAAGTCCATAGTCCGGGAGAAAACACAATGACAGATGGTGAGCTGTTCCGCGGACTGCTTTTCGATGAGCGCGCAAGAGACGGTGCAACTCGTTCCGCATCCGGAAATGCCACCGGGGGAATGCCCGAGGGAAAACTGTGCAGCGCACAGACTGACGAAGTAGATGCATTGGCCCGTTTGCGCGACCGACTGGTTCGCACCGCGGCCTCGCTCAATCTCGTGGATCTCGCCTATCGCACGATCGATACTCCCATTGGAAACCTCTTGCTCGTCGCTACTGAAGCCGGCCTGCTCCGAGTCGCCTTTGAGGCAGAGGATCACGACCAGGTTCTGGCGCAACTGGCCACTAAGGTCAGTCCCCGCATCCTGCGCAATCCGACACGTCTCGACGTTGTCGCTCGCCAGATCGACGAATATTTCGGACAGCAGCGATTGGAGTTCGAGCTGGCTCTCGACTTTCAGCTCTCCCAGGGCTTCCGACGCACCGTGCTCGACCGACTGCTTCATATTTCATACGGCACAACCGCCAGTTATGCCGAGGTTGCCGCAGCCGCCGGAAACCCGAAAGCCATGAGAGCGACCGGTACGGCCTGCGCGACCAATCCCCTTCCGATTGTCGTCCCGTGCCACCGTGTCCTCAGGAGCGATGGGTCCCTTGGGGGATACTTGGGCGGTCTGGACGCCAAGAGATTGCTGTTGCAACTGGAAAGGATATCCATTAGATAACTGGGAAGCAGTGACGCATACAGCTTTGCGCCAGGGAGAGCCTACTTACCCATCGGAAAGTGGCAAGCAACCCGGTGCCCCGGAGTTACCTGGACAAGTGGTGGCTCCTGTTCGCTGCAGAGATCTTGCACATACGGGCATCGGGTTCGGAAGCGACAGCCGCTCGGAGGGTCAATCGGTGAGGGGAGATCTCCGCGCAGACCGATTTCCGGGGAAGGCGGACGGTCAGGATCCGGTTCGGGTACGGCGGCAAGAAGTGCGACCGTATAGGGATGCATCGGTCGGCTGTAAATCTCGTCAGCGCCAGCAACCTCAACCAGCTTTCCCAGGTACATGACCGCAACCCGGTCACTTACGTTCTTTACCACGGCCAGATCGTGTGAGATGAAGAGAAGCGACAGACCATACCGATTCTTCATATCCTCAAGAAGGTTGATGATCTGAGCCTGGATTGATACGTCGAGAGCCGATACCGGTTCATCGCATATAACCAAACGAGGTTCAAGGATCAGCGCCCTCGCTATGTTTATGCGCTGACACTGGCCACCAGAAAATTCGTGGGGCCGCCGCGACATTGTGGAGGCCGGGTCCAGCCCTACCGTCTCAAGAAACGTTGCAACTCGGTCATCTCTCGACGCCTTCGTAACCGACACTCCCGACGGCAGGCCGTGATTGTCAATAGGGCCGCCGACAATGTCCGAGACCCGTTGTCGAGGATTAAGGCTGGAAATAGGGTCTTGGAAGATCATCTGCAGACGCGGCCTAACGTCCCGCAGATCCTTCTGCCCGATAGCGACCAGGTCCCGTCCTTCGAAAATCACCTTTCCCGATGTCGGCCGTGGCAACTGCATGATTGCCCGACCTGTAGACGACTTGCCGCAACCGGACTCGCCGACAATTCCCAGGGTCTCGCCTTCACCGACCTGGAACGTGACGCCTGAGACCGCGTGAAGCTTCCTCCTGCCGACAGGGAACTCGACGACCAAATCCTCTACGCACAGGACGGCATCGTTCGGGGATGGTTCACCGCTGCTCACCGTGTCCGATTCAGGTACGGAGTCAATCACGAGCTCACCGGGCCTACAGCGCCCATAGGCGAAGTTGCTGCCGAAGTTCCAGCGGCTACCGGATACCAACAGGCAAAAAGATGCTCCGGGTCCTCCCCACTAACCAACGGCGGAGCCTCAGTTCTGCAGCGAGGTTGTGCGCTGGAGCACCTGGGCTCAAAGGAACAGCCTTCGCCGAGGCTCGCCAGGTCCGGGGGCCTGCCTGGTATGACGGGAAGGAGGGTGTGACTGGGGTTGTGAATACGAGGGAGGGAATCGAATAGTCCTCGGGTATAGGGCATTCTGGGAGAGAAAAACAGCTTCCGGGTTGGGGCCTTCTCCACTACCCGACCGGCATACATGACCATCGTCTCATCCGCCCGCCCGGCCACAATACCCAGGTCGTGAGTTATCAAGATCATCGCCATTCGCCTTTTGGCCTGCTCCGCGTCCAGAAGGTTCAGAATCTGCGCTTGAATCGTCACGTCCAGTGCGGTCGTCGGTTCATCAGCCAGGACAAGCAACGGGTCGCACGCCAGCGCGCTCGCAATCGCGACCCGTTGGCGAAGCCCCCCGGAAAGCTGGTGCGGGTACCGCCCCAGAGCAGCCTCCGGGCTGGGAATCCCAACGGACTCAAGCAAATCAATAGATCGGCGGCGAGCCTGATGGCGGTCAAGCTGTAGATGCCAACGAGCGGACTCGGCAATCTGCCTACCGATTTTCACCGTCGGATTTAGGGATGTCATCGGATCCTGGAGAATCATGCTGACGTTCCGGCCCCATTCCTTATGTAGCTCCTTGGGGCTCAGCTGGTTGAGGTCCTTGCCGGCTAGGACCACCCGACCGGAAGTGCGAACGCCCGAACGGGGAAGCAATCCCATGATCGACCGGCACAGGACCGTCTTTCCCGACCCGGACTCCCCGACCACGGCAAGGGTCTTGCCATAATCGAGAGAAAAGGAAACCCCGTCCACCGCCTTCAGGGTTCTCGATTGAAGCTCGAAGCCCGTGTGAAGCCCTTCAACGACGAGAAGCGGCCCGGTCCCGAGGTGGTGCCTGTCTCCTTGCTCCGACCATACGGATTGAGCGGAATCCAAAGCCCGATTGTCACCGTGATCCATTGCGTACCGCGAAAAGATGCTCAAAGCACCCCCTCCCTCACGTCGAACCGCTTCCTCATCTGCTCTCCCAAGACGTTCAAAGCCAAAACCGTCAAAAGGAGCGCCAAGGAGGGCCACACAGACAGCAATGGGATAGTACTGATGTTGCTGCTGCCTTCAGCAATCATGTTGCCCCATGATGCAGTCGGCGGACGCACCGACAGTGCCAGATAGGAGAGTCCCCCTTCGACCGCAATTGCAACCCCCATGCCAATAAACGCGAATGACAGCAGCGAAGGGAGAACATTCGGGATCACCTCGCGAAACAGGATTCGCTTGTTGCTGTAGCCCAGCATCCGGGCTGCCATAACGTATTCCCGTTGGACGGTTGCCACTGTGTTGGCGCGGACAAAGCGAGCATAAGGAGCCACCGACAAGACGGCGATTACGGATACAACGCTCGTCAGGCTGGGACCCAAGAATGCAACGGCCGCCAATGCAAAGACTATCGCCGGGAACGCGAGCATTACATTGACCGCCCCACTTACGAGCTCGTCGGCCCATCCCCTCCAGTAACCTGCCGCAATACCGAGCACGCCTCCTGCGACCATCCCGACGAGGACGGCGAAGACCGCGACTACCAGCGACACCCTGCCCCCGTAGACAAGCCTCGACATAATGTCGCGGCCGATCTCGTCAGTGCCAAGGAGGTGAGACCAGCCAGGACCCTGGCCCGGGCTCGCTAGCCCAACCTGGTTCGGGTCGGGCAGCGGCAAGATGCGGGCCAGAACCGCGGAGACCGTTACCAACGCCACCCAGCCGCCGGCCAGCCACACACTTGGCCGGATACGTCGAAGGGACTTCCCACCCTTGCCAAGCCGAGGTTCCCGGCGATTTCCGGGTTGATCCTCGTCGGGCATCCCAGCCTCAGCTGCTTGCTGCAGCATGACGAGTCCGAGGGTCGATCACCAGGTACAAGGCATCGACCAAGAAATTGACCAGAACGTAAGCTGCTGCAACCACCACCACTACACCCTGAACCACAAGGAAGTCGTGTGAATATACGGACTGAAGGGTGAGCAACCCAATCCCAGGGAGCGAGAAGACCGATTCGATGAGAAACGCTCCACCTATCAATGTCCCAACGTTAAGTCCCGCCACCGTAACCAGAGCAAAACTGGACGGACGCAAGGCATGCCGGATCAATATGTACCATGTCGGCAATCCCTTGGCCCGAGCCATGACGATGAAGTTCTCCTGGAGAGTTGCGATCATCTCGGCCCTGAGAACCCTGACATAGACGGCGGTGGTACCAAGGGCAAGAGTTATTGCAGGCAGAACCATGTCGCGAAGATTCGGTAATGGTGACTGCGTAAACGGAACGTAGCCGGTTGCGGGAAACACCTTCAGCTTCACGGCAAACACCAGCACGAAAAGAACCGCCAACGTGTATGGCGGCACCGACAGGAACGCCAGTGACCCCGCCCCTACCATCTGGTCCAGCTTTCGTCCGGGCCGCAGCGCTGACAGGACCCCCAGAGGGATGGCTATCACCAAAGAGATCACTTGCGAAAGGAAAAGAAGCTCTACGGTCACCGGAAGCCGTTGGGCCAATGCCTGCGAAACGGGTTGATTCGTATGATACGAGCGACCAAGATTCCCATGGAGCACCGCACCCAGCCAGTCGAGATAGCGGACCAGCAACGGCCGGTTAAGGTGGAGTTGGTGTTCGACCGCAGCGATCCCGGCCTTGGTCGCGCTGGGGCCGAGAATGTCAATAGCAGGGTTTCCCGGCAATAAGTTGGTCAGCAGGTACGAAAGGAACGAGACCAGAAGCAATACCACCAGCAGCGCTGCGAGACGTTGGATTATTTTCATAAAGCCGATCAGTTACGCCGTGGTCGTCCAAAGACTTCCCGGCCAGAACACCCCGCCGCCGAATGGGAATGCTGTGCCGCCTCCGGGAAGCGTTGGTACGCGCAGGCCCCCTACGGACGGCTTGGCCACGGCTGCCCATACAGCACGCGACAGCCATAGGTAAGGCAGGTCAATCCCGAAGCGCACGCCAATCTGTTGATAGATCTTGTCCCTGGCCACCGGGTCAGCGGTAGCACGTCCCTTTGCCAGTGCCTCGTCGATCATCGGATCCTTGTTCCTAGTAAAGTTCAGGGCAGGAGACCCAATGGGAGCCGCCGTGGCGGAGGACCAGAACACGTAGTTCCCGTCGGGACTCGCGTTTGCGAATTGCCGCCATAGGTACACTTGGTATTTCCCGTAAACGGCGTTGGTAATCAGGTCGCTTTGTTGAACTTGGTCAATCCTGCTCTTGATGCCCACCTGGCTGAGCATCCCCTGGATCATCTCCATTGTCTGAAGGTTCCGACCGACGTTGGTGGTACCCAGGTCTACCGTGAAGTCCCCCTTGTCCGCCTTGTAGGCACCGACGAGTTGCCTGGCCTTGGCTAGGTCGGGCTTCGAAGGGTATGCGGTAGGCACATACAAAGACGTACCAGGCGAAAATGGGCTGGTAGAGAGGGGGTTGATCCCGTACCCGATCGTGTCTCTCAATACCTTGGTGTCGATTGCATAGGCCATCGCCTGGCGAACTCTGATGTCGTCGACAGGGGGTGCTTCGGTGTTAACCATCAAGCAGATTTGGTCAGACTCCCCGCTTGGAATAATCAGGTCCTGGTCCGTCAGCACAACGAAGTCGGAGTTGCCCTGGAAGTCATGGATCGTAAATGCGTCCGACGAGTGGAGCAGGTCAACCTGACCCGCCTTCAGGCTGTTATCGCGACTCTGCGTGTCGATGATCGGCCGGTAGGTCAGGCTGTTGAGATACGGGAAGCCGGGCCGCCAGTAGTTCGTGTTCTTCTTCAGCGATAAGTGATCACCTGGTACCCAGTTGTCGAAGACGAATGGGCCAGTTCCTATCGGATTCTGGGCCGCTCTCTTCGAAGTGAGCGTGCTCGGTTCCACGATGAAGCCGAGCTGCGAAGTGAGGTAGAGGTCGAACCCGACCCAAGGACCGTCGGTATCGATTGTCACCGTCATGGGATCGGTAACCTTTACCGACTTCATTGCGGAGAACGAAGTACCCGTAATGGCCGAAGAGGCCTGCTTATCGATATTTGTAGCAACGGCGGCCGCATCAAGCGGGGTTCCATTATGGAACTTCACACCAGGCCGCAAAGTGATGGTCCATTGCGAATAGTCAGGCGACGGTGTGATCGACTGAGCCAGGTAAGGCTTCACTGTGCCATCAAGAGCGAGCGCCGCAAGTGAGTCATATACGGATCGCGCGTACAAAATTCCCGTCGCGTCCCAAGTGTCTGCCGTTGGGTCGAAACCTGCATCCTCGGCTTCGGTTGCTATCGTCAGACTCCCCCCACTGCGCGGCGGGCCGCTGGGAGCTTTCGCCGCACTGATACCGGAGGAGGATTGCGGCGACGATGATCCACATGCGGCAAGAACGCTCGCCAGCCCACCCAGACCCAAGACCCCCGCACCGGACGCCGCCGCCCCGGAAACAAAGGTACGCCTGTCGATTGGCTTTGACATCAATCCTCCCGCAATCCCTCTTCACAGATTCCTTGGTCTCAACCACTGCCTTAGAGCCGCTCTGTTCCGGCACCTTCGGCCAGCCCCGTCGAGACAGTTGAAATCAATCCGCGCCGTGGCTTGTCGAGCATCCTATTGATTGCAACCAGGCCAGTACAGAGATATTTGGAGATTTTTGCATCGGAAAGGCAGAAATCCACCAATCAGCGAGTCCGGACAAAGCGCCGTACCGCTTCGAGCAGCTCCTTACTCTTTCCAGCGGCAACCGCTTCGTCTCCAGAAGCAAGCGCACTCTTGACGCAGTGGTTTACGTGGTCGTCGAGAATCTGGAATGCAACAGATTCCAATGCCGTACCCATGGCCGCTATCTGAGTAAGGACATCAATGCAATAGCGGTCGTCCGAGATCATCTTCTCGATGCCCCTGGCTTGGCCTTCGACCCGACGCATGCGCCGAATCAAAGCCTCCTTGTCGCCCTGGGCTATATACCCGTGAGCATCGCCACTGCCCGCCCGGATCTCGGTCGCTAGGGCCTCACCCTCTGAGCCCTGACCGTCTTCAGTCTCTCGCGCCTTAGTCCCCAGCCCGCGACCGGCTTTACCCCCAGCCTTCACGCAGGCACCTTGCGGGACGGGAAACGCCGAAGGCGAAGCGAGTTCGTGACTACGAAAATGCTGGAGAACGCCATCGCCGCAGCACCGATAATCGGGTTGACAATACCCGCGACTGCGAGCGGCAACGCAGCCACGTTATAGCCAAAAGCCCAAACAAGATTCCCTTTGATCGTCCGCAGCGTGCGCCGGGAAAGACGAATGGCGTCTACCGCAGCCATGAGATCGCCGGAGACCAACGTCAGGTCGGAAGCCTCAATGGCCACATCCGTACCCGTTCCTATAGCTAGGCCCAAGTCCGCCTGAGCTAGTGCGGGTGCATCGTTCACTCCGTCACCTACCATCGCCACAACCGCCCCCTCGGCCTGAAGGCGTGCTATCTCGGCTGCCTTGCCCTCCGGAAGAACGCCTGCGAGTACTCTGTCGATTCCGACGGCTTTCGCAACCGCCCTTGCCGCCGCCTCATTGTCTCCGGTCAACAAAACTGGGGTTAGGCCCAAAGACCGCAGTTCGGTCACCGCCTGACGACTGGATGCCTTTACTCGGTCGCCAAGGGCAATCAATCCCAAAGCACGTCCGTCAGCGGCGACAGCAACTACAGTCGACCCTCCCGCTTCAAGACGATCTGCTTCCACCTTCAGGTCGTCGGGGAATCCAACCTTTCGGTCGGCAAGCAGGCTTGGCCGACCGATAACCACAGCCCGACCGGCAACCACAGCCTCGACTCCTAGCCCGGCGCGAGCCGAAAAGCTCTCGGCCGCATCAAGATGCCCAAGACGATCCCTACCGAATGACGAGATGGCCCTGGCAATCGGGTGCCCACCCGGATTCTCAGCTGAGGCGGCAAGTCGGATCAATTCGTCAGACTCCACCCCATCGGCCGGGACTAAGGATACGACTGACATCTTTCCTTCGGTCAAGGTCCCGGTCTTGTCGAGAACTATTGTGCTCACCTGGCGGGTCTGTTCCAGGATTTCCGGACCCTTGATGACGATACCCAGCTGCGCTCCTCGCCCCGTGCCCACCATCAAAGCAGTTGGCGTGGCCAAGCCGAGAGCGCAGGGACAGGCGATCACGACTACGGCGACGGCTGCACTGAAGGCTGCAGTTGTGGCAGCACCCCCAACGACCAACCAGCCGACCAGGGTGAGCGCCGAAATGGCCAAAACAATCGGAACGAAGATGGCCGACACTCTGTCGGCCAGTCGCTGAACGGGAGCCTTGCCGCCTTGGGCCTCAGCCACTAAGCGTGTTATCTGGGAAAGCGCCGTTGCAGCGCCCACACGAGTCGCCTCAACCACCAGGCTCCCCGAGGTATTAGTGGTAGCACCTGCGACCGAATCGCCCGGCTCCACGTCGACCGGAAGTGGCTCACCCGTAAGCATCGACTGGTCGATGGCGGACGTGCCCGATACTACGACGCCGTCGGTAGCAACCTTCTCGCCGGGGCGCACCACGAATCGGTCACCGACAATCAATGTGTCCACCGGCACCAACAGCTCCTCGCCATTGCGAAGCAGATGCGCGTCTTTTGCCCCAAGCTCAAGGAGTTTCCGGATGGCATCCCCCGAATGTCGCTTGGCCCTTGCCTCCAAGTAGCGACCCAGAAGTATAAGTGCCGTGATCAACGCGGCCGTATCGAAATAGACACTGGTATCGATGCCACCGACTATCACGACCGTCGACCAAACCCATGCCGCCAAAGTGCCGATGGAGATGAGCGTGTCCATAGTCGCCGTTCCGTGGCGAAGATTCTGGAGGGCGGCGCGATGGAATGGCCAACCAGAGTAAAAAACCACCGGAGTCGCCAACGCAAGAGAGACCCACTCCCAATCGGGTGGCCTGGCCTGGGAGAACCAAGCGAAGACAATCAACGGAACGCTGAGCACGGCGGCGATCACAAGGCGGCGCAGATAGGGAGCCGCTTGGTCGTCATCTGTCGCGTCTTGAGGCAGGCTCGCCTCATAACCCGTTGATTCCACCACCCCAATCAGCTCTTCGACACTTATCCGACCAGGGTCGAAGGCGATAGCTGCATGCTCTGAAGCGAAGTTCACCGTTGCCTCTACGCCGGGAAGCTTATTTAGTCGCTTTTCGATTCGAGCAGCACACGAGGCGCAGGTCATTC
>DAIDIS010000186.1 GCA_027451785.1 Acidimicrobiales bacterium | reverse complement strand
TCCTGGCAGACCCGCCATGCAGCTATGCGGAGATGGCTGAAATTCTCAGAATTCCGATCGGAAGCGTTGGCCCAACGAGGGCACGGGCTCTGGATGCGCTGAGAAAAAGTGTGAGAATGCTCTTGGGCGAACTCGGAGAAGTCATTTAGCAGGATTTCGGGCGGCAAGAGTGCGAGGGGAAAATTTTCGCGCTATCTTTTCAGGGCACCGTCACGCTGCTTCAAGGTCCGCGACCTCCGAATGGGGAATGGGCCGAGCATCGCCGACGATGCCCGATATTCCGGGGTAGCTCAATCGGCAGAGCAAGCGGCTGTTAACCGCTAGGTTGAGAGTTCGAGTCTCTCCCCCGGAGCTGCGAAGTCCGCTCTGGTTCTGAGGTTCCGCTTAATTTCTGCGTTTGTGAAGCCGAGCAGGAATGGATGGCAGAGTAAGGATTTTCACGAACATCCGGCGGCTCTGAACACGGAGAGTGCTCAATACCACTCGATAAGAGAGAAAATCGTTTTGGAGCGGATTATTCTGGGTAGCTCATTGGAGTGCAAAGTTTACGTTGGTGGGAAACTGCAAGTTGCGCAGCGTCAAATGCACAATCGGAGTGTACGCTTCGGGGCGGACATTCCGTTACTACGACAGCTGCAGGCAACTTGCCTTCGGAGGTGAAGGATGAGCGAACGAGATGATCTCCGCCAGGGGGGAGGATCGGAACCCATCTCTAAATTCCTCGATGTTGGGCAGGATACGCTGGCGGCCGGGCAAGCTCCTGCCAAAGAGTTCTTCGAGGATCTAGCGTCGGAATTGGATGCTGTATCGGCGAAGGTCAGTTCGCTTGAGGTGATGGTTGCTGAGAGCGAATCCCCTGTGAGGGCGAGCCTTCAAGCCGAACGGCGAGTCGGGGGCCGGAATACCGAAGAAGCAATATCGGGTCTGGACACACTCGTATTGGTGACCGATCTGGTTTCTCTTGCTTTGGGCACCGAGCCCGAGGACCAGGGCATAGAAATTCCGGGACGCTTGGAATCCCGCCTCTGCGCATGGGCGTCGCATGTGGGTTCTGCTTCAGCGGTTGTTGGAGGCATCTTGAAGATCAGGACATCGATCTCAGGGCTTCCCGAGTCGCTATTACCGACATCTCAGCGGGTTGTCGCCGAAAAGGTCTTGGACAAGGTGCTCCAGGTAGCTGTCGACTCTGCGGAGCTATCCCTCCAAAGAGAGGCTTTCACGGATCCGCTGACTGGATGCTTGAACAGGAGAATGCTCGACAACGACTT
Organism: Acidimicrobiales bacterium; assembly: GCA_027451785.1. GTDB lineage: Bacteria > Actinomycetota > Acidimicrobiia > Acidimicrobiales > JAKAVM01 > DAIDIS01. Next base: position 4,177 of record DAIDIS010000186.1, on the reverse strand, counting down.
GATTGTAGAAGTCGAGCGATCGAGGCGATACGGACATGACCTGTCGGTAGCGGTCATCGATATGGATGGACTCAAGCAGGTCAACGATACCGAAGGGCACGCGGCCGGAGATCTTGCGCTTTTGTCGCTTACGGAGGCGCTTCAGCACACTCTGAGAAAGACGGACTCGCTCTACCGCATTGGCGGTGACGAGTTTGTCGTTGTGGCTCCAGGTACCGACCCGGTCGGATTGGCCAACTTGATGCAGCGGGCGAGCCAGAAGCTAAAGGAAGGCGGATTGGCTTTTACCTGGGGAGCTTCAAGCCTTTCCACACTGAAGGCTAATGACATGACCTCAGGTGCGGGTCTTATCGTGTCTGCGGACGCCGATCTATACAGGAGAAGGGCGAGCGCAAGAAACCAACGAATCCGGGAGCGCAGCGCCGCTTGGGAGCAATCGGATCCTGATGCCGCGGAATCAAGGACTCGAGAATTATATGGGACTGCTCGCCCTCAATATAAGGGACTAACCCTGGTGAAGGGATTGGGCGACGGTGGGGGCGTGGAGGAGGTTAGGCGACGGGAGCTTTCTTCCATACCTATCGGTACCGGCCTAGCCCTGGGCTCTTCTCTGGAATGCCTGCCCCCGCTGGCAGGGTCTGTATGGCACTCCCGGTTCAAGCGCATAGCAAGGGTCGCCGGAGTACCTTTGGTCGCATCCGTCTTTTCCGGCGGAGACAAGCAAAAGGCGGTGGCGGCGAAGGTTTCGGCTGGTGTCGCCGCAGCGACGATTCTGTCGGGAGCGGTCACCTACTCGGGGTTCTCGGTTACTCAGTTAGGCAATATTGCAGCGCCTCGGGGAACAACCGGACTCTCATACGCGATGGGAAATAGCCTCAAAGGGGCGGTCTCATCAATTGTCGGCAATGTAGAGGGGCACGCGAGTCCTGGTGCGGCGCCTTCGGCCACCTCGCCTGCGTCGGATGTCTCTTCGACTGCCGGCGGTCTAAGTTCCCTGGGCCAGAACTCCGCTGTGGGCGGCCCTGGCCTTTCAGCAGACGTCAGCGCCGCCTCCGGATATGTCGGCGAAGCTACCGATGTGAGTGGACCTGCGGCGAATCGCTCTTTGCCGGGATCGGACCCAGCGACAGTGACGGTTCTGGACCTCTCGGAATCGGGAGGTACGCCCAGCACGCCCTTGGGCGGAACCACAGTGCAACCGACCTCCACCTCAGGAAGCTCCAGCGTTCCTCCGCCAACCGGATCCGGCATTCACCCCGTTCCTTCTCCGGTTGTAGGTACGACAACGTGGCCGTCGCGACCGGCGGGTGGCTCGCAATCCGGTGGTGATACTCCGGTACCTGCAACTTCTGGAGGGAGCTCCAGGGGCGTTGGCTGGTGGCATGGTGGAGGTAATACGCCTAGTGGGATTTTGACGGGTGATCCCGGGAAAGGACACCGGCCAGATGGAGACGCTGGTCTCCGTGGTAGGCCTGACTTAGATGGTCATGCTGCGGGTGCTATTTCGGAGCTTGGTGGGATAGGTTGATAGGGCCCCCAACTGAGCGGAACACACATCTCCTAAGGTAATTTGCACCGCAAATGCGGCTGAGTCGGCTCTGCAGACACCTCATTGTTAGACTGATCTGGTAACTCGACCGGAGAGCAGCATCCTGCTTTGGCGGGATCCGGGAGTTGATGTTATTGCAAGGGCCTGTAGCTCAGTGGTTAGAGCGGAGGACTCATAATCCTTTGGTCGTGGGTTCGATCCCCACCGGGCCCACTTTGTGATGTCGCGGGACATCGCCAGCGTTTCGAGCGGACTCAGCAATTGACTTGGGTTCATTGCCTGCCGACGTCCTATATTCCGAATCTGGACGTAATGGAAGCGTGAGCAACCCACTCGACTGTCGATCTTGCGGAGTCTTAGTTAAATAAAGAACCCCGGTCGCTTGGAGCGACCGGGGTTCTTTGCTACGTGACTACTTCGAAACTAGAAGTAGGTGTAGTGGCTACCTGCTGAAGTCGCACTTGCACCGCCCGGGCCGGTCACGGTCACGTTAACCGTGCCGTTTGCGTTCCGGGGAGCGAGAGCGATGATCAAGTTGTTGCTCACGACCAGGAAGAGCCCTGGCTTGCCACCGAAGGTTACCGACGAGGCATGAGCAAAGTTGTTGCCGAAGATGAAGGCGATTCCGCCTCCAAACGACGGCCCGACGTTCGGGAAGATACTGCTGACCGTCGGGGCATTTCCAGTATTCGCGTACGTGAACTGGTCTGCCGAGCTGGTTGCACTGGTGCCGGTCGCGTTGGTGACCTTGATGTCGACCGTACCTGCTGCGGCAACCTTAGGTGCCATCGCTACTAGAGACGTAGCCGACTTCACGGTGAAGTACGCAGAAGCGCCTCCGAAGGTCACCGAAGTGGCCCCTGTGAAGTTGGTTCCAGTAACGACCACGTACGTGCCACCGGAGGTGGGCCCGGTCGCAGGCGAAACACCTGTGACGGTTGGGTCTTGTCCTACGGCCGGATTGTACGTGAACTGGTCAGCTTGGCTGGTAGCACTCGTACCACCTGGGCCTACAACCGTGATATCTACTGTCTGGCCTGCAGTTCCGGGAGGGGAGACGACAGTTGCCGAGGTGTCGGAAATCACGGTGCCGTTGGTGGCCCGAACAGTCCCGAAGTAGATCGCCGTTGCCGTCAAGAACCCGCTACCGGTAACCGTGACGCTTGTGCCGCCAGCGGCTGGGCCGTTGTTCGGAACAACACTCGAAACGATCGGTTTCGTATTCACGGGGTTGTAGGTGAACTGGTCAGCCGAGCTGGTGGCGCTTGTCCCGTTAGGCGTGACAACGGTCACGTCCACGGTTCCGGCGGATCCTGCGGGGCTTGTAGCCATGACCGATCCATCACCCATCACCATGAGGTTCGTTCCGGCGACATTGCCGAAGTCAACCGCAGTTGCTCCAGTAAAGCCGCTACCCGAAACGGTGACCACAGTTCCACCGGTTGTCGGCCCGCTGTTCGGCGAGATGCCGGTGACAAACGGGGGAGGTGGGCTGTGGAAATTGAACTGGTCAGCCGAGCTGGTTTGGCTGGTCCCGTTAGGCGTGACAACGGTCACGTCCACTGTTTCCTGAGGGTTGGCAGGGCTTGTGACCGTGATCGACGTATCCGAGTTCACCGTCAGGTTCGTTCCGGCGACACCACCGAAGTCAACCGCAGTTGCTCCAGTGAAGCCGCTACCCGAAACGGTGACCACAGTTCCACCGGCTGTTGGCCCGTTGTTCGGCGAGATGCCGGTTACAACGGGGGGCGGCGGAGTGCCGGTAACGTTGATCGAGACCATCGCAGGTGGGTTGACCGGGGCGGCGCAGGTTGCGTTGCCCAGATCTGACGTTCCGTTGTTGGTGGTGAACGAAATGTCAGCCGTTGACGCACCCGGGAAGGCCTGGAAAGGACCCGTCGCAGGAGCGGTGACCGGTCCGACCTGAGCAATTGGGGTTGCGGGTACGGTCACGGTGGCCGGGTTTGATCCCGAAATCGGAGTGCTGGCCGAGACCAACGGACCGAACGGGGCGGCACCCAGATCGACCGACGCAGGGCTTCCGTTGTCAGTGACGACGAACTGGCTAGCCGTGATCGTAATGGCCGTTGCACCCAAGAGTTTGGTTGCAGAGCCGATCGCAGAACCAGGGATCGTCAGTGAAGCGGACGAATTGGTGATGAAGAAGGTATGGCCTGCCTGCACCGAAGTTGGGGCAGTGCCAGTGATCGTCATGCCAATTGTCTGAGTTCCGACGACTGGAACCGAACAAGTCAGCGAATAGTTCTGTGTGAACGTCTGGGTTAAGCCTCCACTGACGTAGGTGAACTGGTCAGCCGAGCTGGTGGCGCTGGTCCCGTTAGGCGTGACAACGGTCACGTCCACGGTTCCGGCGGATCCTGCAGGGCTTGTGACCGTGACCGACGTATCCGAGTTCACCGTCAGATTCGTTCCGGCGACACTACCGAAGTCAACCGCAGTTGCTCCGGTGAAGCCGGTTCCTGTCACGGTGACACTCGTACCACCGGCCGTGGGGCCGTTGTTCGGCGAAATGCCGGTGACAACTGGACCTGCCGGCTTGTTGTAGGTGAACTGGTCAGCCGAGCTGGTGGCGCTGGTCCCGTTTGGCGTAACAACGGTCACGTCCAC
>DAIDIS010000185.1 GCA_027451785.1 Acidimicrobiales bacterium | reverse complement strand
ATTCGCATGAACTCGGATTCTTCGCAGACTGTGAGTGCAATCACCGTTTCGTTCTCCTTCAAAGACGTGATCGTGGACGGAGAACCCCAGGGACTTTGCGACGCCCAACAGGGCTAGGTAAGCGTGTTCGGGAGCTTCATTCTCAAGTGGATTGCAAACCCTTGCCAATTCGTCGCCTTCAGTTTGAGAGACATCGAACACTGGAACCCGCTTGAACCCCACGACCTTACGGGCACTCCCACCTTGGTCTCCTTGGTCGGAGGGCTCGGGCAAAGACGATATGGTTCCTGGCTTCTTCACCACCATTGGGGCAAGGATCCACAAAGCCTTCTCTCCCTTTCGAACCGAGCGACCCATCTTCGTCCACGAGCTGAAGCCCGCAACTTGGGTCGCGTCCGGCATCTGCCTCAGAATCAGAAGCGTATTTCCATAGCTGTACCGATAGAAGTGGCTTTGGCATTGCAGATACCGCTCCCACTCCTTGGACGAGGTGAGCTTAAGTACCCCTTCCGCCAACATCTCGATTATTTCCGCCGTCTTGGCATTTGCCGCCACTTTTCCGCCTCCAGGTACATTCTCTATTCCGCCGTCCAGCCGGAGTGACGCGTTGTAATTCCCCGACTGCGAAAGGGCGCCGCCAAGCACCTATCCGCAACTGTAAAATCTACAGCTACGGTGCGACACCATCACGAATCAGCTCCTGACGGCGACTATGTCTTGGCGTCGGTAGCGGCTTACTCGACTGACCCGTCGAAATATGCATCGGACCACGGCGCGAAGATGTCCGACCAGCTTGAGCGCTTCGCCAATTCGCTCCCACCTAGATCGAGGATTCTCGATGCTGGGTGCGGGCCGGGAAGGGATCTGGCAAGAATCAAGGCATTCGCCCACGAGGCGATCGGCGTAGAACTCAATTCCGACTTTGCGCGACTGGCCCACCTACACGCTCCGGTAGTCCTAACAGACCTGAGGTTCATTGGGAAGCTATTCCCTTCCAATTCCTTCGACGGCATTTGGGCTTGCGCTTCTCTTGTCCACCTAAGCGCAGTTGAAACCGCTGATGTTCTTCGCCAGTTCAAATCGCTCCTCACTCCGGCGGGCAAGCTTTATGCCTGTGTAAACACGGTTGGGAAAACCGGCTGGCTGGACGAAGCGGATGGCAGGCGTTGGTATCGCATTTGGTCACACGACGAGTTTGCCGGGGTGGTTAGGCAGTCGGGGTTTGCAATAGACGAAGTTAGAAAGGGCCAATTTGTGGAGATCTGGGCGACCGCCGAGCGCAAAACGGGAACGCCCTAAGTTGTTGCCCGCCCTTAGACGTTGAAGAGAAACTCCACTACATCGCCATCTTGCATGACGTAGTCCTTGCCCTCAACCCGGGCTTTTCCGGCTGCTCGGGCCGCAGCAATGGAGCCTGTATCGACTAGGTCGCTGAAGCTGATGACTTCTGCCTTGATGAATCCTCGCTCGAAGTCGGTATGGATGACGCCGGCCGCCTTGGGCGCCGTGTCTCCAATGTGAATAGTCCACGCCCGCGCTTCCTTAGGTCCCGCCGTGAGATACGTCTGCAAGCCGAGCGTCCGAAATCCGACCTTGGTCAGCTTTGAGAGCCCGGATTCCTGCTGCCCGTACTCCTTCAACAGCTCCAAGGCTTCTTCCTTGTCCATACCCGCAAGCTCTGCCTCCAACTTGGCGCAGACGACCACGGACTCTGAAGGCTCGACCAGCCTTGCGAGCTCGCTTGCCAGCTCGGAATTGGAGAGGGCATTCTCATCAACATTGAAGACGGTAATGAATGGCTTGGCGCTGAGAAGGTGAAGGTCATATAGGAGCGTTGTATCAATCTCGCCTTTTGCGGCCGCTTCGAATACGGTCCGTCCGGAGTCGAGGATCTCCCTTGCGCTTTCGACGGCTGAAAGGGTGGGTGCGAGCTGGGGGGATCTTTTTGCCTCTTTGGCGAGTTTTGCGAGGCGATTGTCCACCGTTTGCAGGTCAGCAAGGATCAGTTCCGTCTGGATGGTCTCGATATCATCCTTCGGGGAGACCTTCCCGTCCACGTGGATTACATCCGGGTCCTCAAAGACGCGGACCACTTGGCAGATTGCGTCGCTCTCCCTGATGGCGGCCAGGAACTTGTTGCCCAAACCCTCTCCACCGGATGCTCCCCTGACGATACCTGCGATATCGACAAAAGTTACCGACGCCTCTACAACTCTTTCGGAGTTGAACATCTCGGCAAGCTTGTTCAGCCGCAAGTCAGGAAGGGCGACGACCCCGACATTCGGCTCAATGGTTGCGAACGGGTAGTTGGCGGCAAGTACCTCGTTCTCTGTCAGAGCGTTGAACAGTGTCGACTTTCCCACATTAGGCAAACCCACAATCCCGATTGTCAGTCCCACGCGACGCCTTCCTTGCGCTCTTGTTCACGTACTCTTGATAGAGAGTAGATGATTCTGGAACGTGGCCCGAATGGTCAGAACCGGAAGAGCAAATTGCGTCTGCCGATAGGAGTGCCATGAACGCACAAACAGTTTGCCCCAGTTGTGGAAGGCCTGGTGTGCCTGACGCACAATTCTGCCCGGGATGCGGCACCCGCGTGGCCCCGGTGGCACACGTGACCCCTGCCGGCCCTGCGGCCCCGCCCGCGCAGCCAAACCCTTACCCGCAGGGACCGCCGGATTCCCACGCACCAGCGGGCGTAGCTTCCCCGCTCTCTCGCCCAGGGGCACTTTCCGACGCCGTCGCGGGAGGGGGTGCACTGATCGTGCTGGTCAGCCTCTTTCTCCCCTGGTACCGCCTGTCATTCGGCATGGGACAGTCCACGATCATGGGGCGCGCTTTGGATAACTTCGTGAACAACGGCATGCACGCCTCGGCCAACGTTACGGCCTTGAGCGCCTTAGCCGGCGGTTGGAGGATGCTGATGGCTCTGACCACCATCGTCACCATTATCTTCGTTTTCGCGCACTACGCAGGCGCCAACTGGACCAAACTCGGCGTCGACCATTGGAAAGTGGTGGCCGGTATCAGTGCGGTCACTACGATACTGGTCGTTCTCGGACTATTGATTCAGCCGACGTTTACCGGTCAGGCGGTCTTCCGGGCGTTTTTTGAGTCGTCCAGCGCCTATGGGGCTTATATCGGCTTGGCCGGCTCGATTATCGG
>DAIDIS010000184.1 GCA_027451785.1 Acidimicrobiales bacterium | reverse complement strand
CTCGGTGCAGCCTTGGGCGGAAACGCTGCGAGAGCGGCGTCCATTGTTCCAGTGCTCAAAGGGGTAGTGGATACCACAACGACCGACCCTGGCACGCTTCCCCAAACAGATCAGTTGCCGACGTCGGACGATTCGATTTTCAAAGAGAACTTTGCATCCTTCTTCGCGGGCATCGTCTCGGGGTCGCTCGCCGAGGCTAACAAGGCGTTCTTCCCGGAAAGTGCCTATTTGCAGGTAAAAAAGATCGCCAATCCAGGGTTGGACTGGCAAAATCGATTGGATGGGGTTTTTGGTTTGGACGTTCAGGCGGCCCACGACCTGGTGGCCTCACAGGGGGCTGACCCTAAGCTTGTCGGCATCCAGGTCCCGCAGAGCTATGCGCACTGGGTACCACCGGGAGTTTGCTACAACTCAATCGGCTACTACGAAGTCCCCAACGCGAGGGTTGTCTATACAGTGGGTGGCGTGACTCGGTCTTTCGGCATAGCATCCATGATCTCGTGGCGGGGAGAATGGTACGTGGTTCACATGGGTGCCGTCGTGCGGTCGTCGAACACGGGTATCGTCTTGGACCCACAAGTCGGCACAGGCACTCCTGCGCCTTCGTCGACCTGCTAGCTCATGAGGTTCTGGACCGCAGATCTTCACTTCGGGCACGTAAACATCATTCGGTACTGTGCTCGCCCATACGCGAGCGTGGAAGAGATGAACGACGATATCGTCAACCGAATTAACGCTATTGTCGGCGACTCTGATGAACTGTGGATTATCGGCGACGTGGCAATGGGTTCGATTGAACAGAGCCTTGCCAATGTAGGGCGCATTAATGGCAGAAAGATCCTGATTCCGGGTAATCATGACCGGTGCTGGGAGGGTAACGGGTCAGAGGCTTCACTGTGGTCGGAGGTTTATTGCGAGGCCGGATTCGATCGAATTGAGCAGGGTCCTCTGATTGCCAAGCTCGGGGATATTAAGGTTCAGGTGAGCCATTTTCCTTACGAGGGGGACAGTCACGATGAGGACCGATTCTCGGTCTCCAGGCCGCAAGATTCCGGAGGCTTCGTGCTCCATGGGCACGTCCATACGAAGTGGCGGAGATCCGATCGCCAGGTAAATGTTGGAATTGATGCGTGGAACGGCTCGCCCGTTACGGACCGCCAGGTCCTGGATCTTATCGAGTCCGACGAAGAGTTCGTTGGGGCCGTTGAGTGGAAGAGCCCCCGCTAGAAAGCCTCCTCTGCGCGCAGCAGGCTTCGCCCAAGCGTAATGCCCTAAACGCTTAGAAGGCTGCGAACCTAACGACCGAGACGAGTCCGAAGGCGATCGAATACCAGGCGAATGGGGCCAGCGTTCTGGTCTTGAAGTACTTGCTCAGGAAAAGGATCGCAATAAGAGAAGTCAGGAGCGCTGCAGCCGAACCGGCGAAGATTTGGCCGTGTATACCTGCCCCGAGCTTGCCGGTGAGATCCGGGATCTTGAGGGCGCCGGCAGCCAAAATGACCGGAGTGGACAATAGAAATGAAAATCGCATGGCGTCTTCGTGGTCGAGCCCGCGCAGCAGGCCACCGACCATTGCAACGCCTTCCCGGCTGATGCCCGCCAGAAGTGCCAGGGACTCAGACACGCCGATTAAGATCGAAGTCTTCACGCCCATCCGGGAGAGTTTTGATTCGGCCTCATCATTCATTGGAACGATGCTTTCGTCCCGGAACTTGGCCGATCGTGACCTGCGCTGGGCCGCGGCCAAGTCTGAAGCTGAAAACTCGCTGCCTACTTCGGCGGGCGATACCCCTGAGTCAGCCATCTCATTGAGAGCAAGAGTTGACGCGCGTCGCCGGTGATACTCTCCAAAAAGCATGATGAGGCCGTTTGCTGCGAGGAAAGCGCCGGCCGCCACAGGCTTTGCAAAAAGCACCCGGAACTGGTGCTCGAAGATCAGGCCCAGCGCCCCAACGGGAATGGTCGCCAGCACGATAAGCCAGGCAAGCCTCTCGACATCGGTCTCGATTTTGAATCGGATGATGCTCCTGAAAAAGCCTCCGATAAGCCTTACCCATTCTCTGAAGTAGAAGCCGATAAGGGCGACAGCCGTAGCCAGGTGGAGACCCACGACAAAAGAGAGGTAGGGCGACTTTGAGCTTGCCTCTTGGTGTACCAGCGTAGCCCAGCTGCCGCCGATCCAAGATGGCACCAACACGGTATGGCCAAGGCTGGAGATAGGCACCAGTTCCGTCAGTCCTTGGATTAGGCCAATGATGATCGCTTGCAGGTAATTCATGTGGTACACGGCTATGACCATTCGGGAGATGTTACTGAAAATCCCCTGAAGGCAACAGTCGGCACATTTTCCGCCTTGCCCCGCCAATTGCTCGAGATTGTGGATTTAGATAGCTGGAGCGGGTAGAAAGTTACACGGAGGTAAGTATGAAAAAGCTGCTTACGGAGTTCAAAGAGTTCATTGCCAAAGGTGACATCGTTGACCTGGCGGTCGCCGTAGTTATGGGCTTGGCCTTCAACGCGGTGGTAAGCGCATTCGTGAAGGATGTTGTCATGACATTCATCGGGGCGATTTTTGGAAAGCCCAGCTTCGACTACCTCACGTGGAAGGTGGGGAGCGGAGTCGTACTTTACGGTGACTTCATCACAGCCGTCGTCAACTTCCTGATCATCGCCGCATCCATCTTCTTTGCCGTCAAGGCGTACAACGCGATGAAGAGCTTCGGGAAAGGCGACACGGTCGAAGAGAAGGAAGCTAACGAAGTGGAGCTTCTCGCCGAGATCCGAGACCTATTGCGGAACAAGTAGAATTGAGCGTATGCTTAAAGCATGCGCTCAAGAAATAAGGCCGTGCGTTGAGCCCGGAGTTAGGACCGGCCGCTTCGGCGAAGACCGAGAAGACGCGACTAGACCTGGTTGATGCAGCCAAGGCCATCCTTCGCACCGAGGGCTTCTCTGCGGCAACTGCTAGAAACATTGCAGCGAAGGCTGGATGCAACCAAGGATTGGTCTTCTATCACTTCGGCTCGGTTGGGGACCTGCTCCTGGCTGCCTTGGATAATGTAAGTCGCGAGCGGCGAGAGAAGTACGAAGAGGAACTTGTCGGTATAGAGACCGTGGGGCAACTGGTTGACTTGGCAACCCGGATATTCACGGAGGATCTGGATACGGGTAACGCCGCCTTGCTGGTGGAGATGATCGTAGGTGCGTCCGCGATTCCAGGCCTTGGTCCGAAGGTAAAGGAGAGGATGGACCCCTGGGTCCAGTTCGCATCCGATGCCATCGGGTCCCGTCTTGCCAACTCGCCTTTCGGGGCAATAGTGGCCGCCGAGGACATGGGGAGGGCCATCGTGGCTTTCTACCTGGGCCTTGAAATGATCTCCCATCTCGATGGGAACAGGGAACATGCTCTAAGGCTCTTCGAGATAGCCAAGCAATTCTCGGGGTTCGCTGACACAATGCTCGCCGGAGGAGGCCAATGACTGCAATCGGTGTAGGTGCAATGAATGGGCTGGAGGCGATTCGATCGGCGCCATGCTTCGGTGATTCGGATGACACCGGGATCGACGTGGTAACTGGAGCCTTCAGCTACTCCGGGTCGGCTATAGCGTCACAATTGCAGGGAAAAGGCCGAAATATCATCACCCTAACCAATCACCCGGATCGAGCTTCCGAGACCAAGAGCTTGGATGCAAAGGCAGTAACGGTTGCGCCTTTGGACTTCGACGACCCAGCCGCGTTGGCCAAGGCTATGGAAGGTGCAACTACTCTTTTCAACACCTATTGGGTTCGATTTGCCCACGGTGGGATTGACCATTCATTGGCTGTCGATAACTCAAGGACACTTTTTGTAGCGGCAAAGAGGGCTGGGATCAGAAAGGTCGTCCACGTTTCAATCTTGAACCCATCCTCTCAATCGCCCTACCCATATTTCAGGGGCAAAGCAATGGTGGAACGAGCGCTTGCAGAAAACGGAATGCCCTATACGGTGTTGCGGCCCTCGGTTCTTTTTGATGAGAAGGGTGTTTTGTTGAACAACATCGCTTACCTTCTGCGAAAACTTCCGGTATTCGGTGTCGGCGGCGACGGGAATTACGGAATCAGGCCAACTCACGTGGCGGACTTGGCATCCATGGCATTGGAAGCTTCCGATAGGGATACTTGCGAGGTATTCGATGCCGTCGGTCCAGATCGCTTCACCTTCATGGAACTCGTCAAGGTGATCAGGCACGCAGTCGGAAGCAAATCAGTCATCGTGAAGGTCCCCCCCAAGATATTGCTTGGGCTGTCGGCCGTGCTGGGGACGATAACCAGGGACGTATTGTTGACTCGCGAGGAGTATTACTCGATGGCTGAAGGTCTGGCCGATTCGGCAGCTCCCGCAACCGGCAATGTGTCTCTTACCGAATGGCTCGATGAGTACGGTTCCAGCCTAGGTAGAGATTACCGGAACGAATTGGATCTGCACTTTCGATAGCAGGCTAAGGGCTTCGACCACCGCCTGCTTTTAGCCCTGCTTGATGGAGTCGAAAACACTGACGGCGGTCACTGGGTTGCCGCCCAAACCGAGAGCAATATCGAGGAACTTAGGTTTGCCCCCGACCAAAATTTGGCCAGTCAGTAGGTCTGACTCGCCCGGTGAGGCAAAGCGCGGTTGATTTGGGTCTCCCGAGATGAAGGGAGTGGGGTCGACGCAGATACTTAAGCTGCCTCGCTTAGAGCATACGGAACCGGATCTGCGGTTCTCCCCATCGTGCGCTACGGCTACGATCAGCCCGAGCGGGGCATGCAGGTAACCTGCCCTCACATTGGGGGGCGGGCAAGAGTGGCTATACGTACTGGGGTCGTTGTCCAACTGGAGGGTCGATTCCACCGGGCCTGGATAGCAACCGTTCCCAATGCCTCCTTGGGAGTGTGCCCAATTCTTCGGCACGGTGATCGAAATACCGCCGAATGAGTAGCTTGCCCAGCCGCGTGGGGACCTCGATACGACAGAGGATAGGACTACCGACTCGGGCGAGTGGGTGACGGTTGCGATCACCTTGGATGTTTCAGGCCCTTTCACCAACAACTCCGAGCCGAGGGCCTCGACTAATGTTGCGGATTGGTCTTGAGGGTAGCGTCCTTTGAAGACCGGGATCCCGTTGATGGATACCTTCTTTGCACCCGTTGGTTTCACCAACTCGTTCGGTGCGATGCTGACCGATGTATATGTGGTTGAGATTTGTAGGTTGTCAGTTTTGGGCGCGGTGCAGGGTGCATTCAAGGTCCTTGCAACTTCCACCGTTCCGTCTCCGCCTACAAAACATGAGCCACTCGTCTCCACTTGCCAAGTGCCTGGAACGGAGATTTGCAGGTTGCCGACGGTAACCGGGGACCAGCCCTGCGGCGTAAGCGAGTAGTCGGGTAGCGGGGATATTCGGTTGCCAGCCTTAGCTGTCCCGGTCGATGTGCATCCGGCAATAGAGACAACTGAAATCAGCACCATCGAAATCGCTGCCGCAGCTCTCCGAGCCTTTGGGGCCTTACCTATATCCCTGAGCGCAGAAGATTGATGCTGTAATTCCGCCAGTTTTAAGCTCATGGGGAAATTATCAGTGTGATTCGGAGTCGATTCAAGCCGCCTGGCATCAACCTCAAGGTAAAGAGTGCCGAATTAACCGCATGCAGTTCATCGATGGGGATGTTGGGGTCGGGGAGAAGAGGCGTGGAATTGCCATCTCCTCGGCAGTTATCCCGGTCTCGTGGATGATTATGCTTTCCCTATTCTTTCCACATCCGAAACCCTACCGAGTCACCTACCTGGTCGGGGCCCTTGCTATAGGGATCGTGGTCTCGGCTCTTTCAGCCTTTACGGCTAGGTCTATTCGTAGGTCAGGCGAGGTAATTTTTACCCCACTGTCGGTGCTGGGCACCTGCTGCCTGCTCGCTCTTTCCGTGGGATTGTTTGACGTTTCTTCAGGTGGACAGGTCGGCATATACAGGATGTCGCTCTGCCTGACTGTTGGTTTTGTCGCAATCATCGGTGACCTGACTATGAATGTCATCGCATTTCTTTTTGTGTTTGGGGTGCTGATCTGGAGTACATGGGCCTCCGGTACGACAGGTGGCCCGATGATGGCGACGGTCCTGGTGGACGGATCAGCGCTGGCGGCCGTTCAGCTTATGGTCGCAATCGCAGTTAGGAGCACCTTCGGGAGGGGCAAGCTCCGTGAAGGATTGCAGACTTTCAACCAAGTCGCTTCTTCGGCTGAGACCATCGAGGGCGGGCTCGAGGCGTGCCTTCCGATGGTCGAGTCCGTCATGGCAACCGATCACGTCGTGGCATTCATTGGCGATGACAGCCGAAACGAGTACCTGGTGAAATCAGCGTGGCCCGCATACGAAGACGGCGACCTTGAGCTGCGTGACAGCCCTGAGTTTGCCGAAGCGATCAATCGCCACACGACAATCATTACGGAGGAACACTGTTTCATGCCGGTAGGGTTCGCCGGTACTGGAAACCTCGTTCTCGTGATCCACAAGAAGGTCGAGGGAAACGAGTTCTCCATCAAGAACCTTCTGTCGGACTTCAATTACGAGACCGCCGATGCGCTCGCTTCCAGCCTGGTGAGGATGATCAACCGAGTTGCTCTCAAAGTCCAGATTAGACGGGAGAGCCAAACCGATCCGCTGACTGGTCTGCCCAGCAGGATCGTTCTTTTGGAGCACATGGAGAATGACATGGCACGTGCCCAGGTGACCCGTGACCCACTAAGCGTCGCAATGATCGACTTGGACCATTTGAAGCATTACAACGAGGAAAAAGGAACTCTCTCCGGCGACCGGCTGTTGAAGGAAGTGGCAAGCATCATGTCAGCGGCCGCCAGGAGTCACGACCTCTTGGTTAGGTACTCGGGAGGCGAGTTCTGCCTTTGGTTTCCCGAAACCGGAGTCGAGGGAGCAACCTACATGGTCGAGAGGATCCGGGAAGCGCTGGGTCCGAGCCTCAACGGAACCGACGTCACGCTTTCGGCAGGCGTCGCTTCGTGGGATGGCAATGAGGGCTCAGGGGCATTACTCAGACGAGTCGACCAAGCCTTGTTCTCGGCTAAGCAACAAGGCAGGGACCAAGTTGTGGCAGCCTCCTTCCTTCCCGGCTGAGGTCGAATCTTATTGGTCGCTTCGAATGAGCGACGACCTTTCCGGCCATTTATCCGCCATTTACCCGGCCGGCGACCCAGAGGAATGATTGCTTGCCTCCGCTGGGTGTTGTGTGCTCCTCGTCTTTGAATTCAAGCAGGGTGAACCCGCTTCCCAATCGATCCACGAGCTCGTCTTTCGAATAACGCGCGACCGGAAGGCCGGAGCAGTACTCCGGGCCATCCTTTGCGAACGTAGCCATAATGATGAACCCGCCGTGGGAGAGCGAAGAAAACATGGTCTCCAGATATCTCCCTTGGTCCGCTGTGTCAACGAGAAAGTGAAAGACAGCGCGGTCGTGCCACAGCCCATATTTGCGTTCGGGCTTCCAGGAGAGAATGTCTGAATGGAGCCATGACAGGTTCCTCCTGTTGGCGAGTCGCTGTTTTCCTTCGCTGAGGGCGGTCTCGGATATGTCAAGAACTGTGATATCGGCGTACCCAGTGCTTTCGAGTCGGTCAACGAGGAACGACGCACCTCCTCCAATATCAATGATGGGTGTGTTAAAGGAGATGCCGAGCGAGTGGATCATCTGCAAGGACTGGAATGGCTCGGGCTGAAACCAACTCACTCCCTGGGCTCCGCGGTCTTTGTATGCGCTATCCCAGTGTCTTTGTCGGTCGCTAGGTATTGGCGTTGTAGATCCCATTTCTCATGTTGTTATAACTGGAACTCTACCGTCATCTCGGAAAACCGGCTCCGATGTCGGTCCAGCGGAATTGCCAACCTGACCGGGGAGGTGAGTCGGCTTTGGCCGAAGGAGACATTGTCGACACCGATGAACCGGCCATTGCCTCTTTTGATACCAATTGTTGGTGGGCCGTAGAGGACTCGAACCTCTGACCCCTTGCGCGTCATGCAAGTGCGCTACCAACTGCGCCAACGGCCCCAGAGGCGTTTACCTTATCACTTAGGAGCGATTGGCTGCAGAGCGTTGCGATCGGTATGTGTCGAGAATGTGCCTTCCGGAAAGCTCGAAAAATCGGTCAGCTTCACGCTCGGAACGTCCCGGGTTGGAGCCGGTAATCGCACCGACTACGGCGTCAAGGTCCGCAGCCAGGCGTTCGCAGTCGGAGGTGACAAGCGAGAGGCCGTCGTTCAGCGGGACGTAGGCATCGTTGAGTGTGTTCGCTATAAGGCGAAAGACGAGATTGCCGCTCGACGACGCAAGCGCCACCAGGAGCCGAGCGGCTACCTCGTTTGTTCCGACGGGAAGCCCAGATGATGAGACCTCTTCGACGAGACCCCGAAGTTCGCCGATATCGTCGTTGGATGCATTCGTTGCGGCCATCCTGGCCGTGATTGCCCCGATTAGGCGCCGAGCCTCAAGGACCTGACCCAGAACCCCCCCAGGTTTCTGATCAGATGTCTCCTCGGGCCCGGACAGCCCAATCAGTGCGGGCAGCAGTTCCGCCCCCCCTCCCTCGAGAGAAAGAACCGTTGATCCGACCCCGTGTCGGGTCTGAATCAAGCCTGCGGCTTCTAGCCGGACCAGGCTGTGCTTCAGGGACGTTCGGGTTACGCCATACTTCTGGGCCAGCTCACGTTCTGGCGGAAGAAGATGGCCGGCCGGATACCTGCCGGAGATGATGTCTTCGCGAATCCGCTCCTCTAATGCATCGATTAGGGATGGTCTGCGAAAGGCATCATGCACATATCTGAGTATAAACAGAAACGCATGTAGAGGTCTAGTGGCTAATCCACTGATCCAGTGATTTTCTTTCGCAACGTGCTACGGATTGAGGCTCCGCAGCCAAAAGACCACGTTGACGCGTACAAACTCCGAGCTAAGGCTTCGGGACGCAAAGCCTTAGCTCGATCAGTGGATGAGCAACTGGCCCACTCGGGTGAGCGGAAAAGGGGGACTACATGGACTCCGTGAAGGAGTTGTGACCTTCGCCACGTAGGACGTTTTTGAGGATCTTTCCGGACGGGTTGCGAGGGAGGGGATCGTTGGTGAACTCCACGTAGGTCGGAACCTTGAAGGCAGCCAATGCCTCTCCAACCCACTTGCGGACTTCGTCTTGGGTGAGCGTTTCACCCGGCTCCAAGCGGATAACGGCCTTGACCTCTTCGCCGAGTGTCGGGTGTGCTACGCCGATGACGGCGGCCTCGGCGATTGCTGGGTGCTCTACCAGTCGATTCTCGATCTCGACGCAATAGACATTCTCGCCGCCGCGGATGATCATGTCTTTTGCCCTGTCGGTGATGTAAAGAAATCCTTCGTCGTCGACATACCCAACGTCCCCGGTCCTAAGCCACCCGTCCTTGATGACCTCGGCTGTCGCTTCTGGATTCTTCCAGTAACCCGGCATTACGAGTGGGCCCTTTACGAAGATTTCGCCGATTTTGTTCGTTCCGATGTCGTTGCCGATCTCGTCACCTATCTTGATGTCGATTACCGGGGTCGGTCGGCCAACAGAGTCAGGGTGATCAGTCATGGATGCACCCGAGTTGATGGTTACAGCGGAGCTTGTTTCAGTAAGACCGTAGGCGTTTCCGAGCATCTTCACGTTCGGGAAGGTCTCTTTGATCCGGCGCTGCAGTTCACCGGCGGAGGGCGAACCGCCGTATACGACGGTCCTGATGGAAGAGCGGTCATATTGGAAGCGATCGGGGAACTCGGTGACCATCCATACCATGGTTGGAACCCCGATCCAGACTGATATCTGTTCTTGGTCGATCAGCTTGAGGGCCTTTTCGGGCTCGAATTTCCCGGCGATCATTACGAGCTTCGATCCGGTGGCAAGGCCGACTACCAAGGTGGAATGGCACCCTGTTACGTGAAACAGCGGAGCGGATAGCAAGCTGGCCAACTGTCCATTCGTTCCAACCGGGCTGGCCTCCGGGTTGGACAAGGCGGTTGCGAACGCGTTGAACATGGTGTTTTGAAGATTGGCGATCATCGAGCGGTGAGTTGATACCGCTCCCTTGGGGCGTCCCGTGGTCCCCGACGTATAAAAGATCACGGCAGGGTCGTCCTCGTCGACTTCGACGGACTTGGGCTCCTGTCCTTCGCCGGACTCCAGGAGTTCCGAGAAGCTATGGATTGTTGGGTTGTCCCCGAAGTCTCCGGCGTCGCCGTCTATCAGAAACACGGCCTCGAGGTCGGAGACGGTTCCGATCTCGTCTGCGATCCTGGCGTAACGAGCCTTGTCGGCAATAAGCACCCTTGATCCGGAGTCCGCCAGTCCAAAGAGAATTTCATCGGTGTTCCACCAGCCGTTGAGACCGACGACTATTCCGCCGATCCCGACGGTTGACCAGAATGAAAGCGCCCATTCCGGGTTGTTGGGCGAAAGAATGGCAACTCGGTCACCATGTGCGATGCCGTAGTCTGATTGCAGAGCGGCCCCGATCTCGCGAGCTTGTTTGACAAAGCTTGCAAATCCCCAACGTCTGTCCTCGTAGACAAGGAAGGTCTGGTCGTCTCCGCGCATGGAAGCCATGTTCATGAGCTCGCCCAGTGCGTGG
>DAIDIS010000183.1 GCA_027451785.1 Acidimicrobiales bacterium | reverse complement strand
GACGTGATCCACGGAAAGATGATCGTGCTCTCCAAGGCGGGGGAGACCCTCGTGTCGGAACCTGTCAAGGACTTCCACGGAGCGGCCCTTAAGGGTTGCGACGAGTGTGCAGACTTTCTTGGGAGAAGCGCCGATATATCCGTGGGCTCTGTAGGAAGCGCGGATGGTTGGTCGAGCGTACTTGTCCGGACGGTTACCGGCGCCAAGGCACTGGCCCTAGCGTCTGTAAAACTGGAGACAGGTGAGATCGACAACCCTGAGGCTTTGGTAAAGCTGGATGGGCTCGACAAAAAGATAGCCGGGCGCACCCTATACAGGGGTCTTGATCCCGACGGCCCGATGTTCATCGATTTCGCCGATCATTTGGCAGCGTACGATGGAACCGATCGACAGGTCGTGGTGAAGGACAGGTAAGAGGATGAGCGATGCAAACCAATTAAGCCTCCCGGCACTGGAGCCTGCGTTGCCGCTCCCGGATGAACCGGTAAAGGCCAAGGCGGCGGCTTGGGCCGAAATAACTGAAAGCGGATTGGATCTAACGAGTTTTTCGCGAGCGGCGAAACCTGTTGGTGATTATCTTTTTGCTTTTTGGGAGACCGAGTTGGCAGCCAGGGGTGTAACGCGTGAGGCATTCGAGGATTGCATGCACTCCATGAGGCGCGAAGAATGGCTCTGGCTGGCTGGGCAGAGGAGGTTTGTATCCTTCGCTGCGTCGCTGGCGGGTCGACTCTGCAGAACCGAGACTTGAATTGACCGACCGCCAAGCCCAAGGCCCCCACCCTCGCATCTACCCCGTGGGCTTAGTCTTGGAGAACCGGGCTTGCCTGGTTGTTGGTGGAGGAAGGATTGCAGCCCGGAAGGCCGAGTCTTTGCTCGCCTGCGGTGCGGACGTCACAGTTGTTGCCCCGCAGGTATCTGAGGCAATGCTGGCTCTGGCCGATGCTCGGACCGAAGGCAATGGTTCCTTGAAAATCGAGCGGCGAGCATACGTGGACGGCGAAGCTGCCTTCTTTCGGCTGGTGATCGCAGCAACCGGCGATAGGCAGGTAAACGCTCGGGTTTTTGAGGATGGCGAGAAGGCGGGCGTTTGGGTTAACAGCGCTGACGACCCTGCTTTGTGCTCTTTCTTGCTTCCTGCCGTCTATCGGAGTGGAACCGTCTCCGTGTCTGTCTCGACGGGGGGATCCAGCCCGGGCCTGGCAGCTTGGGTGCGTGACAAGGCCGCCGAAATGCTCGAAGAAGACGGCCAAAATATCGGCGATATGGCCGCACTCTTCGGCCGAGTACGAGACGATCTTCACCGTGAGGGACGTTCCTCCGAAGGCATCAATTGGGCGGCGCTGGCGTCAAACGAAGAAATAGCGGAGTTGATTCGCCGACAGAACACCGATCGTGCGCTAGAAATGATCAGGGAAGAGGTTGCAAAAGGAGGAGCTCGGGCTGAGAACGCACTGGGATCTTTCTGTAAGGAAGTCCACCCATAGGGTAGGTATCTCAAGTGGCGCCGCGGTTGGTTTGCCACCGCCGGGGAAATGGACCGGCTAAATGACGCTGGGAGCGGAGGAAACTGAGTTGATGGAGTATGTGGTCATGAAGGACTCAAAGTGGGGCTCGGGAGCCTGGGAGCCTTCCTCTCGTTTGGCAAAGGCGGCTGCTGGTGCCGCCGCTGCCGTCACCCTCTTGGCGGGGTGCAGTTCCAGCCCAACGAAGAGCCAGTCCGCTTCGACTTCGAGCACCGCTGCGATCAGTGGGTTGAGCCAATCGGACCTCAACGCGATCAAGACTGCGTACTCGACCTTGTTCGACCTTGCCAACAGCTCCGTATCAGCGAAAGTGCAAGTAGTTCAAGATGGCGCATCCATCCAACAGGCGATGGCGACAGAGCTCGGTTCGAGCTTGGCGAAAGCCGTGACGGGAGCGAAGATTCTCTCGGTAAAGGGAG
The DNA here is from genome assembly GCA_027451785.1 of Acidimicrobiales bacterium. GTDB lineage: Bacteria > Actinomycetota > Acidimicrobiia > Acidimicrobiales > JAKAVM01 > DAIDIS01. Next base: position 8,850 of record DAIDIS010000183.1, on the reverse strand, counting down.
AAACCACTTCAGGGTGCTCAGCCGAAGCTTTGACGCCCCCGTGCGCGCAGGTTCAATACCAGATGATGGCTCCGAACGGGCAGCCGATCCTCGGCACAACGTCGATTTCCACGGGCTATGCCGTAAAGTCGGCAGGCAAGTGGTACGTGGCGAAGGCAACGATTTGCTCTCTGCTTTCCCTGGCCAACAGCGGGAATCCGCCCAACGGTTGTTGAGTTTTCCTAAGCGACAAGCGCAGCGACCTTGGTGCCAAGCAGCCAGTGCCCTTGGTGCCAAGCAACATAGTCGGCTTGAGAGCTAGATTTTAAATGTGACTGAAACCACCAGTCCCCAAGTCGATGGTGACAGCGGAGACGAGGGTCCCGAACGCTCATCCGGACGGAGAGGATGGGTTGTTCCCGTCATAATCTTGGTCATTCTTCTTATAGGGGGAGGATTGACCCTGGTGCTAACTTCTCCGGCAGCGAAGACCCAAGCACCCGAGGGAGTGCCGATTCAGAACGTACCGGATCTGGCGCCCGCCGGCACAGGGGCAAACGGACAGCCGATTGACGGCATGACCTGCCGATCGACGATGGAACAGAGCGACACCTACCACGTACACGCACACGTGGACATTTTCGTCAATGGTCAACAGAGGCGCATTCCCGCTGGAGCGGGTATCAAGGCCCCGAGGTTTCCGGAACATCTGTCTACGGGGCTTTTTGTAGACAACAGTTACAACAGCTGCCTCTATTGGCTGCATGTCCATGCCAATGACGGGATCATCCATATCGAGGCCCCAACGAAGGGTAACTACACCCTCGGCGAGTTCTTCGACATCTGGGGGCAGCCTCTCGGGCCCGACCAGGTAGGTCCGGCTAAGGGCACGGTGGTTGCGTTCGAGAACGGTAAGCGTTTCTATGGCAACCCGAGGGACATCCCGCTCAATTCGCAGGCGGTCATTCAGCTTGACGTCGGCAAGCCGGTAGTGGCGTTCCGACCGATGACCTTCAAGGTGACGGGACTCTGTGGCACGGGCACCCAAGGATGCTCGATTTCGGCACGTTCAAGCTGACTGGACTTAGCGGGTCGCCTTTGCGGCGGTAGAGCACACTGTTAGGCCCTGTAGTCGGGCGAGATGGGGCTTAGGCCGAGTAGCCCAGCGGCACGGGACTTAGGCCGAGGCGTCGGGCGAAATGGGGCTTAGGCCGAGGCGATCCTGCCCTTTTCCAAGCTCACAGCGGAGCCTGCAAAGCTCGTCGCCCGCTCTTCTGACTGGTCGACAATGATCATCGAGGTTCCCTGTGACCGTAGGCGTTTCAAGACTTCGTACATATCCGCGAGTACTCCGGGCGAAAGTCCGAGCGAAAGCTCATCGACCAAGACCACCTCGGGTTTGATTACGAACAGGGGAGCCAATGCCAGGAGCCGCTGTTCGCCTCCGGAGAGAGTTCCGGCGACCTGCTTGCGCCGCTCCGAAAGTTTCGGGAAACGATCGTAGACTTCGTCGATGGCCTGGATGGCCCGGCCGTGGGGCAGGATCTCCTTGACCCTAAGCTCGATGTTCTCGGAGACGGAAAGCGACGAGAATATGGCCTTTTCTTCTGGAACATGGACCAGAAGCATTCGCGCTCTTTGCCAGGCGCTCGTGGAGGTAATCTCCTTCGACTTGAGCTTCACGGATCCGGCAGTCGGGCGCAGCAAGCCCGAAATCACTCTCAGCAACGTTGTCTTGCCTGCGCCATTTGGTCCGACAAGTGCGAGTGAGGAACCTTCTGTTCCTGGCGATCCGGGCAACGAGATGGTAACCCCAAACAGCGCCTTGTAAGCCCCGTAGGAAGCGGAGATGTCCTTTGCCTCCAGGATCGGTGGGAGTTGACGTGTCTTGTCGGCGGAACGAGTTTCCGTCATCTGTCGCCTCCGCCTCCGCCACCGCTATCGCCGCCGTTAGCGCTGGTGCCGTTGGCGTCGTTGGCGTCGGCGGGGTTGCGCCGTACATTGCCGCTGTTTCCCTCGCGGCCGTTAGCGCTGTTAGCGCTGGCGGGGTTGGGGACTGATTTTCCAGAATAGCTGGCAGACGCGCGGGCGATCGTCAGAACCTCTTCGGTCGGGCCGTCCGCGACGAGGCACCCTTCCTCCAAGAGTATTATCCGCTCTGCGATCTTCCCAACGGTTATGAGGTCGTGCTCGACGATCAACAAAGTGACCCCGGCCGCTTCGTTGGCATCGGTAAGAGCTTTGGCCAAGTCCTCCGACTCAGAGATGTCCAATCCCGAAGCGGGCTCGTCCAGGAGCAGGAGCGATGGTCCGGATACGAGTGCTCTGGCAACCTCGACCAAGCGCCCCTGACCAAGCGTCAGTGAGGCTGGGAAGGAATGACGTAGGTCGTCTATCTTCAGGATGCTCAGGGTCTGTGCGATCATCTCGTCTTCACTTGCCGTGAGCTTCGCTCTGTTGAGGAGATCCCGGCCAATCGACCAAGCCTGCTTCCTCGATCGAATGGAAACGAGAAGATTGCCTTCGACATCGAGGTCGGAGAAAAGCTGGATGTGCTGGAAGGTTCGTCCGATTCCCAAAAGGGCTCTTTGTGCTACTGACTTGGTCAAAATGGAATGGTCGGCGAACACTATTCGTCCGGTGTCGGGATGCTCGTTGCCCGAGATGCAATTGAACAGAGTCGTCTTGCCAGCGCCGTTCGGACCGATAAGTCCAACTCTCTCACCGAGTCTCACCGTGAAGGAAACAGAGGACAGAACCTTCAGGCCGCCGTATGCCTTTGAGACGGAATCAAGCACCAAGAGAGCTTTACCGTCATAGGTGTCGGGCGTACTCACTGAGCCGGAAGTGTCCAATGCGCCGGTTTCGCTCACGGTCTCTGTTCGGCCAAGCCGTGATCCGGACTGACGACATTGGGGGCGCCCTCACTCGTAGGGATTCCATCCGAGGGAAGTTCGGGTGAACGGCGGTTGTCGGGTTCACCTTGTGGTGGGCCAAGGATGCGGCCTCTCAAGTAATCCACCACGCCTTCCGGGTGTCGGACGAAGACGACGGCGCCAATGGCGAACAAGAGAGCCTCGGTGCCGGAGAACCGAGAGAGAAACTGAGGTAGGTTCGAGAAAACCTGTTCGAGTCCCACGTATGCCAGCCCGGCGGTAACCGCGCCGAACACGGTCCTGGAACCGATCGCAACCACCACCAAGACAAAAAGCAGAGAGAAGAAGTAGTTGAAGTCATTGGGTGAGACGAAGCCCTGGAAGGACCCGTAGAGAGCCCCTCCGAATCCCGCCAAGGCGGCCGAAATCGAAAATACTGTTACTCGAACCAAGTTGACATTGATACCCAGGCTCGATGCGGCGATGGGGGAGGACTTGATGGCTCGTAGGTACTTCCCTGTGGTGCCTTTGTACAAAAGACGGACGATGGTTCCCGAGATTGCTACGCACAGTGCCATCAGCACGAAGAACGGCTTGGGGGAGTTGAAGTTGATGCTTCCCAGTTGGGGGCGGGGCAGGTTGATTCCGGTGGATCCGTTTCCCGCCCAGGAGAACTGGAAGATTATCGAGTCCGCCAGAAGGGCGAATGCAAGGGTGAATAGCGCAACGCCAAGCTCGCCAAGGCGAAGGGCGAGAGCCGAGACCAATGCGCCCAATACGCCGGCGATTACAGCGCCGACCAGTGCGCCGACGAGTATCGGAAGATGGAAGGAGGCGGCCGCCAGATGGCCCGCGGCGAAGGCACCGACTCCGGCGAATGTCGCTTGGCAGAGGGAAGCCTGTCCGGCGATACCGGAAAGAAGGGTTATTGAAAGGAAAATGAGGGCGAATGCGAGCGATTGCGTGAAGTTGGTCAGCCAAATTGTGGGAGCCCAAGCGGCGCAGGCAGCGATGAACAATGCGATAAGTCCTGCCCGGGCCACCGTGCCCCGAGGTGTCCTCACAAGCGCGCCGAAGGCCCTGAGTGCGTCACCAACCTTGGTGGGATGATGACCGGTGGCTTTGCGCAACGTACGTGTCGATACGGAGACTTCTCTGGACCCCTCCGACCGTCGCATATTCGGCACCGCGACCAGGGCGAGAGCCAGGGCCAAGAATGGGAAGCCCGCGCGGATCCCAGCGGCCAACACGGTACCGGCGGGCAGGTAACCTCCGAAGATTTCCTCTGCGATCCCGATAGATATACCGAAGACGGCCGCAAGGCCCAAAAATCGAAGGTCTGCGGCTACGGCTGCAGCAACTGCGGCAACCAGAAGCGTTGTGAAGTTCAAAGCGCTCAGCGACGCGAAATGGGGAGCGAGAACGACTCCGGCCAAGCCGGCAAGCAATGACGACAAGGCCCACGATGTTGCGGATACGCGAGATGAGTGGACTCCAACCAGCTCGGCCAGGGTCGGGCTCTCCACTACCGATCGCATTCTTAGGCCAAGCAGCGTGTACCTAAGGATTCCTACTACTACGACGAGGGCCAACAGCGCGGCGATGATCGTTGACAGGTCAGTCCCATCGACGGGAAAGCCCGAGATCCTGACGTAGATGCGGTCGGGTTTCAAAAAGAGCGTTGGCGGCCCGAGCATGTTGGAGTTGCCGTCCAGGACCTTTGTCAGCTCGGGAACAGCGAGGACAACGCCGATGCTGGCGGTGAGCTTGGCCGCAAGGGGAGCCCCTGACAGGTGGCGGAACAGGGCCACCTCCAGGATTATCCCAATGAGCGGTGCCATGAGCAGTACGGCCGCGATGAAGGACTCGGGCTTTGAGTAGCCGTGCTTGACCAGAACGTAGAAGACAAATGCCGAGGAGTAGGCCTGTGCCCCAAAGCCAAGATGAAGGATGCCTGAAGTCGAATAGGTGAGCACCAACCCCATGGCCATGATGGCGAAGACGCAGCCGTATGCCAGGCCCGCCAGGGCTAGCTCGCCGAGGTGGCTCACCCTCCCGGCACTCCAGGCTGCAATGCGATAGTCGTTGGGACCGTCACGTCGGGGCTTGGGTAGCTAAAGCAGGTGAACACGGACCCACCGGAGCCGAAGACCGGCACGAACTTGCCTCCCTGGGCCTGAACGAGGGCTACGCAGCCAGGAGTCTTGGAGAGCGAGTGCCCTTGCGTCCAGTCGACAGGAGGAATGATGCCGTCGGCCGTGAAGCTGGTCATCTTGTCGATGGCGGCAATGAGCTTCGCTTGGGTGAGGTTCCTACCGACGGCCTTTAGGCCGGATACAAACTGTGCCGCGTTTATCCAGCCCTGCAACGAGACTTCGCTGGGCTCTTGGCCCGGGAAATACCGGGCAAGCTCCTTCAGGTACAACTCAAGGCCGGGGTATTTGCCAGGGTAGAGGCTTGCGGCTTCAAATGGGGCATATTGCAGGTCGAAGTACGTTCCGTTGACGAGGGTCGGATATTGCTTTATCAACGAATAGTCATACCCGTTTAGCCAGTACTGGGTAACGCCTGTCATGCCGCTTTGGAGCAATGTCTTGGAAAGAAGGATGTTTCCCGACTCGTCCATACAGGATGCTACGAAGTCCACGTGATTGGACTCCATCTGGCTGACATCCGCGTGGAGGTCGGCCGCCGGGATCGGAACCGAGAGATCCTGGAAGGTTACGTTGAAGCCAAACTGCTTCAGAGATTTGGCGATTCCTTGGCAAGCCAATGAGGACTGATCGATGTTGTAGGCAATGACTGCAGCAGACTTGGCGTGAGTCTGGGAGGCTACGAAGGAAACCTCCGGTTGCGGGGCGGAGAAGTTGACATACGAACCCGTTGAACCGAAAAGCGACTTCCCGGCCGTCCACTGGGGCTGGATCGCATAGCCGAAGGTAGGTACGGAGTGCTGGGCCAGGAAGGACGCTCCCGAGAAGCTCGGCGTAGCGACACCGACGACGGCGAACACGTGATATTGATCGACCAACGTACGGGCTTGGTCGACGTCTTGGGAGGGACTTGACGCGTCGTCGAGCTGGTAGGCCAGGTCGATTTTCCTGCCGTCAACCCCCCCTGCCTGGTTGACCATCTGAAGATAGGCGGAGACACCCTGGAAGATGGGAGCGAAATCGGCGGGCAATGGGCCGGAGAGGGAAGCTATTCCCCCTACGACAATTTTGTTTGCTGTCACGCCGGGCGCGCCTGACCCGTCCCCGCCTCCTCCCGTCGTCGCATTAGAGCAGGAGGTCAGAACCAACGAAAGAGATGCCAGGGCCGATGCGAGGGGTACGATGCGCCGCAGAGAGCCGCTTCCATCCCCTTGACCACTTCTAAAACGGGGTCGCCTCATAGATATTGACCTTATCTCGCATACGAGAGGTATCGCGGAATGGGAGTTCTCTTTGGTTCTTGGTATTTTCTTTTGATGGCAGTGGTAGGGGAGAGCATTTCAGTCGCGTTGAAGAGCGCGATCACAGCGGCACTCGGAGAGGCAGGTGTCACCGAGGTCCCGGCCGAGGTCCACTTGGACCGAACTGCACGCCTTGAGCACGGAGACTGGTACTCCAACGTGGCGCTTTCGAGCGCCAAAGCCGCCGGTAAACAGCCCAGAGCACTGGCGGAGTCAATGGCTGAACTGATTATGGCCAACCCGCCGCGCCATGTTCGTGGTGTCGAGGTGGCCGGTCCTGGCTTCTTGAACTTCCGCCTTGATGATGGCTGGTTACACGATGTTCTGGCAACCGCCGTATCCCAAGGCACGGACAACTTCGCAAAGTTCGACATCGGTAAAGGTGAAAAAGCGCAGATCGAGTTCGTATCGGCCAACCCAACCGGGCCGCTGCACGTAGGTAATGGCTGGTTGTGTAGTTACGGTGACACCCTGGCCCGGCTTATGGAGCGTTGCGGTTGGAGTATTTGGCGGGAGTACTACGTAAACGACACAGGGGGGCAGATCAGGAAGCTCGGCGAGTCGCTTTTGGCCAGGGTTGCGGGGCAAGAGGTCCCTGAGGAGGGTTACCAGGGCGATTACGTGGCCGACTTGGCCAGGTCCTACCCCGGGGCGTCTGCGCTCACCAGTGGAGCTTTGGAGGATTGGCGACCCGGTGATCCCGTGCGCGAGGCCGAGATCGTAGTGGCAGGTCGCTGGGCGGCAGAGCGCATCCTTGGGAACATAAGGTTCTCGTTGGAGAGGCTGGGCATTCATTTCGACGAATGGTTTTCCCAGGCTTCGGTCGAAGAGGGTGGAGCTGTTGCGGAAACCATCGCCGAGTTGAGGTCAAAGGGCCTTGTCTACGAACAAGACGGTGCCACTTGGCTTTCCACCAGCGAGCTTGGAGACACCCGTGACCGAGTACTTGTGAAATCCAGTGGGGATGCCACTTATCTGGCGGGAGACATTGCCTACCATCGCAACAAGTTGGTGGTCCGGGAGTTCGACAGGGTCATAGATGTCTGGGGGGCGGACCATCACGGCCAGGTTGCGAGCTTGACGGTTGCAATGAAGGCTCTTGGGGTCGATCCTTCGCGCCTTGAGTTTCAGCTCGGACAGATGGTCTCGTTGGCAGAGGGTCGCATGTCCAAAAGGGCCGGAAACTTCATCAGCCTCGACAGCCTTCTCGACGACATCGGTACCGATGCATTCCGCCTATTGAGCTTGTCGAAGTCAATAAACGAGTCGACCGTGCTGGACCTTGAGTTGGTCCGGAAGAAGTCGATGGACAACCCCGTCTATTACGTTCAGTACGCACACGCGAGGATCGCCTCGATCGTCAGGGTTGCCGCCGAGCGCGGCGTGGAGCGGATTGCGCTGGCGAATGTAGACCTCTCGCTTCTTACCCACGAGCGCGAGCTGGAGCTGATCAGGTGCATAAGCGAGCTAGAAGAGGTTCTCCGTGAAGCCTGTGAGCGCAGGGAGCCGTTCAAGATCACCAATTGGGTCCGCAAGCTTGCCGACAGGTTCCACGGTTTTTACCACGATTGCTATGTCATGGGCGACGGAATCTCGGAAGAGCTCACGCAGGCTCGCCTCACGATTACCGAAGGGGCAAGGGTTGGCCTCGCCATCGGGCTTTACCTGCTCGGCGTCGACGCGCCGGAGGCGATGTGAGTGAGTTGCAGTCCTTGATCGATCCGGGGAGCCCGCTCGACATTTCGTTGCTCCCCGACACGGCTCAAGTGTCGCCAAGCGGAGAGCTTTCAATTGGCGGGGTTGACCTGGCCGGGTTGGCTGCGCGTTATGGAACGCCTCTTTTTGTTTATGACGAGCAACACTTGAGGGCGAGGTGCAAAGAGGCGCTCGGCGCATGGGGCGACGGGGTCGCCTATGCGACAAAGGCCTTCATCTGCAAGGCAATGGCGAGGCTTGCTCACGAAGAGGGAATGATGCTCGACGTGTCGACCTGGGGGGAGATGTACGTCGCCTTGGCCGCAGGAGTTCCCTTCGCGCGCCTTGTCCTGCACGGAAACAACAAGTCGGATACAGAGCTTGCCGTTGCGCTGGCCGGGAGAGTCGGCCGGATCGTGGTCGACTCGTTCGACGAGATTGACAGGCTGGAGTGTCTAATCGGGGACGAGAAGCTTGCCCGAAGCCTTATCCCCGAAGCGGCGCAGCGTTTTGTGGAGGCGACCGGTTCTACCCGGTGGCCAACGAGCACCGACCCGCAGCCCGTCCTTGTCCGCGTGACCCCCGGGGTGGAAGCTCACACTCACGAGTATGTCCAGACCGGGCAGGAGGACTCCAAGTTCGGCTTCGGCCTGCCTTCCGGGGCCGCCATGAAGGCAGTGGACCGAGTGAGAGAGATCGCAGGACTCGACTTGGTTGGGCTGCATGCCCACATAGGCAGCCAAGTATTTGCAGTTGAATCGTTCGTAAAATCGTCTGAGTTGATGGCGAAACTCTTTGCATCGCTCTCCCCGCTTGGGATGCGGGAGTTGTGTCTAGGGGGTGGGC
>DAIDIS010000182.1 GCA_027451785.1 Acidimicrobiales bacterium | reverse complement strand
ATTCAGCCCAGGTCGAAGAGCTTACGGGTATGCCAAGCGAAGTCAACAAGCTCCTATGGCGCACTATGGGGTTTCCCGATATTCCGGAAGGAGAGCGTGGCTTTTCGGATATGGATGTCGAGGCGCTGCGGGTTGTGCGCTCGATCCTTCAGACGGGAATTACAGGAGTCGATTCCGCCCTCCAATTGGGAAGGGTAATCGGTTCTTCGATGCAGCGAATTGCCGAGGCGGAAGTTGGGGTCGTCAGGGCCAGCGAGTTGGCGAATCCGGATTTACAGGATCCGGTTGTGATGCTCGACAACGCAAGACGAGTGATCGACGGCATCTCTTATCTTCTTGACTATGCCTGGAGGCGTCACATGCTGGCGGTGGTCAGGAGAAACACCGCCAGCAAGGTGTTGGAGGGTGACCGCAACGGCGGAGTTGAGCTTTGCGTTGCCTTTGCCGACATGGTCGGATACACCTTGCTTAGTCAAGAGCTTTCAGAAGAGGGCCTTGACCAAGTGGTAGCCCGCTTTGAGGCGATAGCGTATGACACAGTCAGCGCGCTTGGGGGGCGCGTCGTCAAGATGATCGGCGACGAAGTCATGTTCGTCTCCGAGGATCCTGTGACCGCTGCGAGGATTGCCATTCAGCTTTCGGAGGCATACTCGAAGGACTCTTTATTGTCGGACTTGCGCGTAGGTATGTCCTATGGAAGGGTCCTCGCCAGGGACGGTGACTACTTCGGCCCGGTAGTCAATCTTGCGAGCCGGATCGTCAACATTGCAAGACCGGGTACGATCCTGGTTTCGGACGAATTGCATGAAGTTCTGGATGGTGTCGAGGAGTTTGCCTTCAAGCCGATCAGGCTTAGGTATCTCAAGGGCATCGGTAGAGTCGGCGTATGGTCATTACGCGGTCAGCAGGAAAACCAATGAAAGTCAGGACGATCGAGCCCCTCAGTCGTTGATCCTTACTGTGGCAATCGCAAAGGGCGCCAGCTCGAAACTTTCGTCGAAGGATGACAGCTGCCTACCCAGGAGATCCACCAGCCAGCCAGTCCTGCCGTCAATCTTGACACGGGAAGCTCGGGCCAAAGGGTTGAATACCCTGATCTCAAGGTGCTCGCCATGCCTTTGCATGGAAGATACCTCCGCTCCCGTGATTGTGGGGCCTCTTTTCGGGGCAATGCCATCACCATTTCCCAGCGAAGTGACCGCTCGAAGCGGAGCAAAGATCCTGTCGGCCAATTCATAAGGGTTATCCGGTGTGAGCGCAATCGCGTATTTGAAGTTAAGCTCCTTGATTAGCTGGGGACCGGCGAGAGGCAATGACGGGCCTGCAGATTGAGGTCTTGAGCTGATGTATTGACGCGAGAGAATCCCAACCGACCTAAGCAAGGTCAAGGCTAATGTGTGAGCCCCATCTCCTGTTATGTCGCATAGCTCGTATTCCAACAGCCCTTCGTGAAACACTGTCAGGCCGCCGGCCGATACGAATCTCCGGCTCGGGTAAGTGGCGAGTCCCTTTTCGGTTGGTCCTCCTTCGGCTTCCAATCCGCGAGTCACAATGTGAAAGGCGCACTCGGCCTCAGATGTCGTGGCTGGAACTCTCAACGGGAAAAGTGTTCTCAGTCGATGGTCCCTCGAGAGATTAAACAGCCTTGTGTGGACCGATAGAAACTCCTCTTCGGCGTCTAAAGTCAGGGTCGTAGTCACTACCGTCCGGCGCTCACCGATTCGCCGGGAAGTGGCCATATCCAGCTTTTCGGGCCACGAGTATTGTCGTTCAATCTCGATAGACCCTCGAACCGGCCCTCCGAGAATTTTGCGCACCTTCACAGCTCTGGGGTGAGAGATCGGGTCTTCGCCAGGTAGAGGGCAAAAGTTGTAGGTATCTCCGGTGTCTCCTTCGTCGACCAGGGCGCCGTATCCCCCGACCCCGTTGAGGGAGAAATCTCCGGTGAGGGGGTCGACCTCTATCATCAACTTCCCATTTGTCATCGAGTTGCCCGAGACGCTTGCGGGGTTGAGGAAAGTCTCAGGGTTCCATCGCTGCCAGCCATAACCGTCTACGTCGTGAACTCTGGTCAGGATCCGGGACTGCGGAGCGCGTTTGACCACTATGTTGACCGGCTCATCACCCTTGCCCGCCAGAAGGGCAAAAAGCCTTGACTTGATCGACTCCAGTGGGATTTCGTTTTCCAGGTTGCCCGAAACAGAGAGAGTGACGGTGAGGGTAGGGTCGGTTTCTATTTCGACGCTGTTCACGTAGGAGCGCTCGTCGAACTGCTGAGAACGAACTTCGCGTAACATCGACTCGACCAAGGTTGAGCTGATACTCGCGTTGTTGATACCACCTGCCGTCTCGCTGAGCACCTGAGCATGAGGGAATGGCCCCATTGCGGGAATGTCCAACTCCACGGTTCCCGACATCGGCCTCTGGCTTGTATTGATGATGTATGCCCCCGGCAAATCCATAGTCGAAGTCAATTCGGCGATGGCCATATCGACCAGGCCTTCGGCAATCTGGGTCGCCTGGCGATACCTGTCCAATACCGTCTCGACCACCTCGTCGGCGCTGCAGGCGCATACCGAGTCGTGGGCTGAGTTCTGGATCATCAGCCTCCAAGCGATCGAGAGATAGTTCGACGGCCAACAATCTTTTGGAAGGAAAATGCTGCAAAGTGGCTCGGCCATGCGCTCGATAGAACGCTCCGCAATCGCTGCCGCCTGCTTCACGTCCACCCTATTTGAAGAGACTCCCATCAGAAGGTTCGCCATGGCGGATGATCTCAGCTCACCATCTACGACCAGCTCGGAGTTGGTGCCGACCGATTCCAAGTACTCCTCTAAGCTCGACAGACGGAACTTGAGGTCACTTTGCATCTCGTTTACCGATGCAACCAACTCGCCAATCCATGGCTTGGGCATCTGGTGGTCGGTTCCGTTCATGACCAAGATTTCGTCGCCCAAGGTATCGCCTGCTTGATCGATGTAGCCCTTGACATGAGAGAGCGCGGCCTCAGGGTCTCTAGGTAAAGCGGCGCCGTTGCCGTAGCCCCGCGGAAGGTATTCCGCCCTGACGGCAGATCCATCGGGGGAGCGCCAAAGGAATGAGGTTTTGTCGACCTTTGCGGGTACCCCTCTCCATACGACTGCGTTATTGAGCCCGGCGAGCCTCAGTATTTGAGGCATTTGAGAAATATGGCCGAACATGTCCGGCAGATAGCCAACTGACATTGCGCCACCGAACTCTGACGCCTTTTCAGATCCCATTTGCAGGTTCCGGACAATCGTCTCCCCCGAGACGAGAAACTCGTCCATAAGCGCGTACCACGGTCCGACAGAGATCCGGCCTGCTTCACAGAGCCGCTTGAGCTGCTCTCTCTTCTCGGGTCTGATCTCTAGGTAGTCATCCACTACCGCCATTTGCCCGTCCAGCATGAAGTGTGGAAGCGAGGAATCCGATTCCATCGTGGATAGCAACGAGTCGATCAGCTGGACCAGCTTCATTCTGAAGGTTTGGAAGGGCGAATACCATTCGCGGTCCCAATGAGTGTGTGGGACAACCCAAACCTGGTTTACCCTCATCTCTCAAGGGTAACTGAGGATCTTGGAAATGTAATCGGTTTTCAAAACCGCCGGTAAGGGAAACCGGAAGGGGACTCCCTTACTTCGCTGGGCGGGAACTCCATGGGGATAAGGCTTCCATCGGACAGCCTTTTGAGTACGTACCCTTCGTTGGAGTTGTCAGCGATTTCGAAACCGTTTGCCCATGAACCCTCAAAGCGTGTCCTTACATCGACCCTGGTGCCCGGAGCAAGGAGACTGTATTCAAAATTTTTAGCGTTTTCCATGGGTGCCCCCCGGCTGTTCGCTATTGACTTGCATTAAAACGGCTTCCGCCTCAGGAACAAAACGGCTTTACGCCCACTATTTACCCACTCACCCATTCGATCAATCTGTTTTCTAATTCTCGCGACTGGCTTACTCTTGCAAGCGGGCATGGCGGGCTCGTTGATCATGGCGGGCTCGTTGAGCACAACGACCGCGCCGGACTCGTCGAGCACATCGATCATGGGGGGTGCGACACGAGTGCACTTAGTGCCCTTCGCTCGCTTACGGCTTTGCGTAAAATCACTTCGAGATGCGCATAGCACTTGGTACCGACGAAGAATCCGCAATATTCGAGACCGTAAGCGAGTTGGTTACCTCATTGGGTCATGAAGTCCTGGATCTTTCCAGCGGGGCCGGAGGTTGTGAGTGGCCCGAGGTTGGACGCCGAGTAGCGCTTGAGGTTGCGGCGGGAAGATGCGACTTTGGAATCGTTTTTTGTTGGACCGGCACAGGTGTGTCGATAGCGGCGAACAAGGTCCCGGGCGCAAGGGCCGCCCTTTGTACGGATCAAGAGACGGCCCGCGGCGCACGTCGCTATAACGACGCTAACGTGTTGGCTCTCTCGAACCGGCTGTTGTCCTCGGAGGTGGCCCGCGAGATCACGGGTGCATTCCTCGGGGAGGAATTTAATGCGGACGAAGCGGCAACCCTTTCCAAGCTTGTGGAGAGCACTGCACTTGGAAACAGTTGAGCTGACTTCCGATCCGATTGCCTGTCACTCGATCGTGGCCGGTGTGGATGAGGTGGGTCGAGGGGCGTGGGCGGGACCGGTGTGCGTGGGCGTGGCCCTTGTCGATACCGAGAGCGTCCCAAGTGATCGGGAGCTGCTTGGGGAAGATGGGACACGCCACAGGATTGTGGACTCTAAGGCGCTTAGCGAACCGTCCCGTGAACGTACTTTTCCGGTTCTGGCGGCTTGGTGTCGATCTTGGGGGGTCGGCTTTGCTTCCAATGAGGAGTGCGACCGGTTGG
>DAIDIS010000181.1 GCA_027451785.1 Acidimicrobiales bacterium | reverse complement strand
CGGGCTTCCATACGAGCTCACCGGACTCACTGTCCTCGATCCACTCGCCTTCTGCCCACTCTTCGGAGCTGAACCTGCTCTCATCTTCCTCGAGCTGGCTCTCACTCTTAATATCGATCCTCCAGCCCGTTAGCCGAGCGGCCAACCTGGCATTCTGGCCTTCCTTGCCTATGGCCAAGGAAAGCTGGAAGTCGTGAACGATCGCGGTCGCGGTTCCCGAAGTCTCGTCCAACCGGACTTCTTTCACCTTTGCCGGCTGAAGGGCACGCGTCACGAATTCAGCCGCATCGTCCGAGTACGGAACGATGTCGACCTTTTCCCCTCTTAGCTCGGTCGTAACCATTCTAACCCTAGCCCCGCGTGCACCCACACAGGCCCCCACCGGGTCGACATTCTCGTCGTTCGACCATACGGCGATCTTGGTCCTATGCCCAGGCTCCCTGGCTACAGCTTTGATTTCGACGATTCCGTTGGCGATCTCAGGTACTTCAAGCTCGAAGAGTCGCTTGATAAGGCCTGGATGCGTCCTCGAGACCACGATTTGGGGTCCCTTTGATGTCTTCCGGACTTCAACGATGTAAGCCTTCAGGCGAGAGCCGTGTTCGTACCGCTCGTGAATGACCTGCTCGGCCTGAGGTAGCAACGCTTCGACCTTGCCAAGATCAAGCAGCGTGTACCGATTGTCGCTTTGCTGGATAATTCCGGTGACAATGTCACCTTCCCGCCCAGCGTACTCTTCATACTTGAGATCACGCTCGGCTTCGCGAATCCGCTGGAAAATAACCTGCTTTGCGGTCTGAGCTGCAATCCTGCCGAAATCGTCTGGGGTGTCATCCCACTCACGGACGACAACGCCGTCCTCGTCGATTTCCTGGCCATAAACCCTGATTTCGCCGGAATCCGGATCAATGGTGACAACGGCTTCCTCGGCCGACTTGGGCATTCGCTTGTAGGCTGCTACAAGCGCATTGGCCAACGCATCCAGGAGGGTGTCGACGGCTAGCCCTTTGTCCCGAGCTATCTGCTGGAGCGCTTCCAAGAACTCAAAATTGGATTTTGCCATCCCATTCCTCCTTTCCCGGCCTTCGGCCAAATAAAAGTGCCGACGAGCGCGAAGGCACGTCAGCACATCCCAATCGTGCATATGGCAAAAAAAGACGTGGGCAACTGCCCACGTTCTACTACAACGAATGGGTTATCTACTACTGGCGCCAATCATAGCATCCAACGCGCTTACGAATGGCGCTGCACCCAAAGATTCCATTGGCTACCGAAAACGGCGGAGTCGCTTCACGCAGGGAGTTCTGTGAGATACTTACCGAGCAGTGGCTTGGATTTTCCGAAAGAGTAAAAATCAAACTAGATCGAAGGAAACGGCCGGTGGGCTTGCTTCCCCCGACCAGAAGAGAGTCGGCTCAAGCGATCCCGGCACTCTCGATTCCAGCCGCGCTCGGCATCTCTCAGGTGCCTCCAGTGCCAATGGATTGACCCTCGCAAAAGAAGGTAGCAGGCCTTCCGCACCTGCACGCTCCAAAGTTTCGGCGGATAGCTGGCCGTCACCAGAGACTCAGGTGATTGTGGTAATCCCCAGTGTGGGCAGAGTATTTTCCTCCGTAATCCGAGAAATTGACCCAGAACAGAAGGCGCTGGTCATTTCAGGGCCGATTCCTCAGGAGCAAGACGATCGTGAAATCCATCTCGGAGAACAGATGGTCATTACCTGGACTTCCGACACGGGCCTCCATGAGCTCAGAGCGGAACTGATCAGCTCATCCCACCTCCACGGCTCTCAGTGGTCGGTGAAGCCCGCTTCGTCTGTCGTTCTCCACGAGCGCAGGCGCCACCCCAGGATCCGTCGAGGGGGAGAAGTGAGGCTGTCGTCCCCAAATGCCACCGTAGTGGGGACGCTGCTTGACCTTTCCGAGGGCGGGGTGCATTGCCTGATCGACAACACGAGGCCCATGGGAACGACCGAGGTTCTCGACATCACGGTTGGGCTCGAAAGCCGTCGCATAACCGTGAAGGGTTGGGTGGCCTGGAAGCGAGCAAACGGGCGCCACACTGAGTTGGGCATCTCCTTTGCCGGCCTCGCCAGGAGAGATATTCTCCTGATCCAGAAGTACCTGGACACGGTGAAACGCCAGACGCTAAGGCAGCAAAGGCCAAGGGCCTAACCAAGGTGAGGCAGGGACCAAGACCCTAGTTAGGGACCTGGCGCCTGGAGGCTAAGAGCAGAGCAACAGCAAGAACCCCACGCCTGACTCAGTAGCTGGTGATTCAGTCACTTGCCGCTTCGAGCTTCCTCCTGATCTTTTCGATCTTCTCCGAGGTATGGTTGGCATCGATTCCCTTGTCTTCGAGAAGCGCCTTACGGTCGGCCTCGGCCTCGGCCTCGGCAGCCGCATCCGCCTTCTTCAGTCTCTCTTCGGTACCTTCCCTCACCAACGCCTCCGCCTCGGCCACAAGTGCCTCCACCATCTCGTCTTCCGGCACCACCCTTACGATCTTCCCCTTGATGAACAGGTGTCCCTTGTGGCGACCCGCTGCTATACCAATGTCGGCCTCTCTTGCTTCTCCCGGGCCGTTGACCACGCAGCCCATAACCGCGACCTGGATCGGGAGATTCAACTTTTCAAGTGCCTCCTGTGCGGCTTTGGCAACTTTAATCACATCGACCTCAGCCCTCCCGCATGACGGGCAGGCAACCAAGTCAAGGCTTTGGCGCTCGCGCAATCCGAGAGCCTCGACGAGTTGCCGTCCGGCACGAGCTTCCTCGACTGGGTCGGCTGTCAACGAATACCTGATCGTGTCGCCGATCCCTTCCGACAATAGGGTCGCGATACCCGCTGTCGCTTTTACCAATCCAGCCGGCGGCGGCCCCGCCTCGGTAACCCCAAGGTGCAAGGGAAAATCGACAGTCTCCGACAGGAGCCGGTAGGCGCCAATCATGAGCGGTACATTGGAGGCCTTGACCGAGATCTTGACGTCGTCGAAACCGACTTCGGAGAAATAGGCCAGCTCCATCTGCGCTGATTCCACCAGGGCCTCCGGGGTTGCTCCACCGTGCTTCTTGTACAGGTCAGGATGAAGGGATCCGGCATTTACGCCAATTCTGATGGGTACGCCCCGGTCTTTGGCCTCAGAAGCCACCAACTTGATCTCCTCCGGCTTCCTCAAGTTGCCGGGGTTCAGTCGGAGACAGGATACGCCGGCTTCCAGCGCGGCCAGTGCCATCTCGTAGTGAAAATGGATGTCTGCGACTATCGGTACGGGTGACCTTGGCACGATTTGGGCAAGCCCCTCGGCGGCTGCCTGCTCGTTGCACGTACAGCGCACGATGTCGGCCCCAGCTGCCTTCAAGGCATAAATTTGCGCCAACGTCCCTTCCACGTCCGCAGTCTTGGTAGTGGTCATCGACTGTACGGAAACGGGAGCTCCTCCCCCGACGGGGACGTTCCCGACCTTGATTTGCCTGGTAGAACGTCTCTCGGCCAACGCCGGATTGGAACGAATCATCGTGTCCTCGTACCTTCGCTATAGCTATTAATGTCGTGGGATGTGCAGGAGCCGGTGGGCACCCCGAGGCACACCTCGTAGTGCGTGGGCTGCAACCGGCCAATGTCTTCGCTCCCCTGGATAACAGGGTAATTCAATCCGAAGGCGCCAGACAGGGAAATCTTCTCAGCCGAACGGGACTTGGATGGGCTTAGTTATGTCGAGGTATAGCGCCGGGATAAATATCAAGAAGATCACCATGAAAAGAACAACAACTGCAACCTGGCTTAACTTCGCACCGTCGGCGTGGTACTCGGCACCGCGCCGCGACCGGACCCTCTCGTAGATTGCAACGGCTGCATGACCTCCATCGAAAGGAGGTAAGGGAATCAGGTTGAACAAGCCAATGAATAGATTGATCTGGGCTAGTAGGGCGAGTACGTCAGCCCAGCCTGTCTTTGCGGCCTGCGCAGACAACTGGACCACACCGACAATCGACGAAATCCGGTTTGTATTCGTGGCCGCAGTCGCTGGCCGCGAGGGGTGCAGGAACTGGGACCAAAGCGACCCGACCGCAGACGAAGTTTTCGTAAAGATCAATCCGGTTGCAGACGCAAGGTTTTCAATTGACTTCACAAATGCAGAGCCGGGGGATGACTTCTTTGCCGGGATGGCAGGCATCGAAGATTCCGACACACCCAAAGTGCCTTTGCTGAGCTCGCTGGCTTGCGCAGGCATTGGGACTCCCTTGAGATCGAGTTGAGATCGCGGCGAAGGCACGACGGTTACATCCACAAGGCGTCCTTTCCGCCTGAGCTCAAGTTGGATCGGGACTCCTGCACTCTTTTGGATCTTGGAAACGAAGGAGTCAACGGAACCAAGCTTCTTGCCATCCACCGACACGACTTGGTCTCCGGGCCTAAGTCCAGCGGAAATAGCGGGAGAAGAACCCGAGGAGACCGGCTCGACAATACCGATCACAGTCTTGGAACCGGAGGGTACCCCAATCAAAGCGAACACGGCCCACAGTAAAGAGATGGCCAGCACGAAGTGAACCACTGAACCGGCAACCACAACTGCGAGCTTACGAGGGAAGGTGGAGCGTCGATAAGTCCGGCTCTCTGTTTCCGGGTCCACCTCCTCAGATTCGCTCATCCCCGGAATCTTGACGTAGCCACCTGCCAGGATTGCCTTGACTCCGTATTCGGTGTCACCCTTGCGCACCGACCAGATCTTCGGTCCGAAACCTAGAAAAAACTCGGTGACCAGCATGCCGGATAGCCTCGCCACGATCATGTGACCGGCTTCGTGAAGCATGACGATTGCTACGAGCGCAGCTATCACTACTAACACGGCCCAGTTTCCCGAAATCAGGGCCACTGCAACAAGCAAAATCAATGCGACGGCGGATAGAGCCGAAACCCGCTTCCGGTAACTATTCATGACGGCTCACGGTCGGAATTGATTGAGTACGGCGACTGCTCTTGAGCGGGCTTCATGATCAGCCTCAACCACTTCTTCCGGCAATGACATGTCCGTCTGTTCGTGACTTTCCAAGACCTTCTCAACGACAGATGCAATCGACTTCCAGGGAATCTCTCCACCGAGGAAAGCCTCTACCGCCACCTCGTTTGCTGCATTGAGCCAAGCTGGAGCCGACCCACCAGTTCGGCCTGCCGTATAGGCCAAATCCAGACACCTGAAGACAGAACGATCGGGGACTCCGAAATCGAGGCTGGACAGCTTGGTCCAGTCGAGGGCGCCAAAAGGCACCGGCACCCGTGCCGGATATCCAATCGCATAGCCAATGGGCAGCCTCATATCCGGGTACGAGAGTTGAGCGATAGTTGCTCCATCGACGAACTCCACCATCGAGTGGACGATCGACTGAGGATGAACAACAACCTCAATCCGGTCGTAGTCAATCCCGAAGAGTTCATGGGCTTCAATCACCTCCAAGCCCTTGTTCATCAGAGTCGAAGAGTCAATCGTTATCTTCGGCCCCATATTCCATGTGGGGTGCGTCAAGGCGTCGTTGACCGAAACACCCTCCAGGTCATCCGAATTCCTGCCGCGGAAAGGTCCACCGCTTGCAGTCAGGACAATCCTGGCGACCTCCCTTTCGCCCAAACCAGAGCGGAGGCATTGATGGACAGCACAGTGCTCCGAGTCGACGGGAACGATATGCGCGCCGTTGACTCCCATGGCTTTTTGGACGACTGGTCCGCCGGCGACCAGTGACTCCTTGTTTGCCAGTGCGAGCCGAGACCCCGATCTCAACGCAGCAACAGTCACGGGCAGGCCCGCAAATCCGACCACGGCATTTACCACCACATCGGAACCCTTGGCGATCTCGGCAAGCGCACCTTCACCAGCAAGAACTTCAGTTCCGGTTGGGACGGCATCCTCCAACTCAGCCGCGAGCGAGGCGTCACCAATGGCGACCCGTTCCGGCCTGCATCTGCGCGCTTGCTCCGCTAATTGAGTTACAGACCTATATGCACCGATTGCGGCGACCTCATAAGCCCCCGGATCCTGGGCATTGACCTTCTCCAGGACATCGAGTGTCTGGGTTCCGATAGAACCGGTTGAGCCGACCAGTGAGACGCGAACACCCATCTCTCGCTTCAGACCTTTCAGGCGATCTTCAAAAGTTTGGCGAGGAAAAATACTGCAGGCATCACAAAAAGCATCGCGTCGATTCTGTCAAGAATGCCACCATGCCCGGGCAGCAGGGAACCCATGTCCTTGATTCCCAAGTCTCGCTTGACCATGGACTCACACAAGTCCCCCAACGGCGCCATGATGGCGACTACAACTCCCAACTCGAAGGCACTTGTCATTGTCCAAGGGCTGACCTGACTGGCCACGACCAGCGACACGAGTATCGCACCTGACATGCCACCTATGAGCCCCTCCCAGGTCTTCCCAGGAGAAATGTCAGGAGCAAGCTGATGCTTTCCGAACCTCGAACCGATCATGAATGCAAAGACGTCGTGACCCACAGTCGCAACGATTGCCCCGAACAAAAGCACGACCCCATGTCGATTCGGAAAGAGCTTCGGGCTGAGCAAAAGAGCGGTGAAGGACCCGAGAAACCCGACCCATAGGAACGCCAGAAGTGTCATTGCTGCATTCAGTGCAGGCCTGGCGTTGGTTACTCCCCAAAGGAACCAAATCAATGTGAATACGGTTACCAGCCCCATTACGACAGGGACTGCCGGTTCGCCTTTCGCATATGCCCCGATCATTAGGCAAAGTGTCCCGACCAATCCCAAAAGGCTCGCCGGGTGGAATCCTGCCTTACGCACAACCGCATAAAACTCGGCGACTCCGAGCATCACAGCCACCGTAACGACAAACAGGGCGCTTGCTGACCCCATGAGGAAAAGGACGATAACGACTATGCCGATTCCCACGCCCGTGGCAATTGCCGCACCAAGGTTCCGCCCGCCGTCGTCGCCCGATCCTCGATCAACCCGACCCTGCCTTCGGCCGGAACGCCTTACGTCACCTTCAGCTCCGCTTTGCCGGCTTCCCAGTCCAGAACGATTACGGTAAGGAATGCCCGAGCCGATCTTCAAAGTCCTCGGCTGCTCGGGCTCCGGTTCCGAACCCAACGGGTCATCGTCGAAGAAACCATTCGCACTTTCGACGTCGTCCTCGTTGAGGGCTCCCAAACGGCTATCGTCATCCGCCAGCATCGAATGCTGAAAGTCGTCGTCGTCCCAGTCGTCACCGGAGTCACGCCAGGACAAAGATCGCTTGGTCAACGACGATACGCTCGACTCCCACGGATTCTCGTCCTCGCCGGAGGGCTGCTCAGAACTCATGGAGGCAAGGACCACAGGAACTTCCCCAGTCGCCGGCTCAGTCCAATGGGGCATGTCCGAAGGCGACGAATAGTCTTCGTCGGAGCCTTGCCCTTCCTCGGGATAGGAATCCGCGCCAAAATTACCCTTGTCGCCTTGACTCACCATCTCTCCTGCCTCGGAAGCCCCGATTATCCGAATGGCTTCGGTGGAGTTGCCTTCGTCGATCGGGCTCTTTTCTTCGGTATCGTCCCAGTCTGCCATCACATTCCCTCTCGGCTAACAAATGTGAACCAAACGGCCCCCAATCGCATGGCCTAAATCTCCAGCAGTTCCTTTTCCTTGTGGCTGAGTGCCTTTTCGATCTCCTCGACCGCCTCATGCGTCAGCTTTTCGAGCTCCTTTTCCGCTCGCTCGAGATCGTCCGAGGAAATCTCGCCTTCCTTCTCTAGTGCCTCGAGCTCTTGGCGAGCATTTCTTCTCGCGTTCCTGACAGCCACCCTACCGGCCTCAGCGCGTTGCCGAACGACCTTGACCAGTTCCTTGCGGCGCTCTTCAGTGAGAGTTGGAAAAGTAAGCCTGATCACCTGCCCGTCGTTTGACGGATTGATTCCCAAGTCGGACTTTTCGATTGCTTTCTCTATATCCCTGATCGAGGTCTTGTCGTACGGTGAAATCACCAATACTCTCGCCTCCGGAACGCTGAAACCCGCAAGCTGCTGAACCGGCACTTCGGTGCCGAAATAATCCACCTTCAGTTTCGCCACTAAAGCCGAAGATGCCCTGCCGGTCCGGATATCCGCAAATGACTCCTCGGTATGGGCCACTGCCTTGCCCATTGCCTCGCGTGCAGACTCCAGGGCCAACGATACGATCGAGTCGTCCATCATCTGACTAGCGTACCGATTGTTTGGCCACCTAGGGCCGCAATGATGTTTCCCGCCTTACCTATATCGAAAACCAAGACCGGGAGCCCGTTGTCCTGGCAGAACGTCATGGCCGTCAGATCCATCACCCTCAGCTCTTTGGAGATGACTTCCGAGAATGAGACTTCGTCGTACCTGATGGCATTCGGTTCCTTCAACGGATCGGCATCATAGACGCCGTCCACTCCCGAGTGAGTTCCCTTCATTAGGACCTCAGCCTCAATTTCGGCAGCCCTAAGGGCTGCAGGAGTGTCGGTAGTGAAATACGGATTGCCCATTCCGGATGCAAAGATAACCACTCGGCCCTTTTCGAGGTGCCTCAAGGCCCGGCGCCGAATATATGGCTCCGCAACCTCGGCCATTTCTATTGCAGAGAGCACTCTCGTGGGCTGGCCCTGCCGCTCGATGGCATCCTGAAGCGCCAAGGCGTTTATCACAGTAGCCAACATGCCCATGTAGTCCGACGTCGCCCGCTCGATCCCAAGACCTTGGCCCACGCTGCCCCGCCAAATATTTCCCCCTCCGACTACGATCGCCAGCTCTACACCCAACTCGGAGCGAGCGACGGCGATCTCGGAGGCGATTCTTTCGATCTCGCCTCCGTCGATGACATCTGCGTCACGTCCCCCACCAAGCGCCTCGCCTGACATCTTCAGGACGATGCGCCGCCAGGGTTTGCTCTCGCTCAGGACCCCACCGTCACCTGTGCAAAGCTGACGATCTTTGCTCCACCCAAGTAAGAGTCGATCGACTGCTTCTCGTCCTTTACGTAGGCCTGCTCCAACAAGCAGTGATCTTTGTACCAGCCGGTCATCCTGCCATCAACAATCTTTGCGATCGCAGCCTCAGGCTTACCCTCGTTGCGCGTCATCGCCTCCAAGGTCGACCGCTCTGCACTGACAATGTCCTCGGGCACTTCGTCTCGGCTCAGGTAATCCGGCTTAGCGAACGCAACGTGCACTGCAATGTCGTGGGCGAGCTCGTAGCTCCCACCGTCCAGCGCCACCAGAACTCCGTTGACTCCCCTACCGTTTTGCACATGGAGGTATTCGCCGACCACTCCACCCGCAGGAGTTTTGATTCTGACTGTCTTGCCAAGCTCAATGTTCTCTTTGAGAACGAGCTTCAAGGAGTCGATCTTGTCCTTCGCTGCGTTGAGCGCATCTTCGCCGTTGATTGCGAAATCCTTGGCAACTTCTTCCGTCAATGCGACGAAGTCAGCCGACTTCGCGACGAAATCGGTTTCGCACTTCAGTTCCACTAGGGAAGCTGCTTGATCGGTCCGGCTCACGGCCACGGCTCCCTGAGCGTTCTCCCGGTCGGAACGGTTGGAGGCGGATATCAAGCCCTTCTCCCTCAACCATTTCGCGGCCGCTTCTTGGTCCCCGTCGTTTGTCTCCAACGCCTTCTTGACGTCCATCATCCCGGCCCCAGTGGCCTGACGGAGCTTTTGGATGTCCGCGGTGGTTACTGCTGGCATTTCTGTTGCTCTCCTTCGAGAATGGTTCCTGCTATTTCGAACTGATTCGGGTTGGGTCGTTTCGCCCTTGGCGCATCGAGCCTTGCGAATGGCACCCTTGACCTATGCGCTTGCACCTGCCGGTGCGTCTTCGCTTACAGGCTCGGTTGACCCGGCCTCTGTATCTGAAACTGCACCTGTATCCGTATCCGAGGATTCGGCACTTGATACTTCAACCGATTCTTCGGAAGTTGTTTCTCGACCGGGGCTTGCCGCTCCCAGAGTGGTTATCTGGTCGGCGCCCTCAATCTCGTCCTGATCGGCAACGCCGGCCGACATGGTCGAAGCCATGAACTTTCCTTCGATTACCGCCTCACACACGATCCTGCTGATCAGCGAGCTGGAACGGATCGCATCGTCGTTGCCGGGTATCACGTATTGAATTACATCCGGATCGCAGTTCGTGTCAACTATGGCCACGACCGGAATCCCGAGCTTGTTGGCCTCGGTGACCGCGATGTGTTCCTTCTTCGTGTCAATCACGAAAATTGCGTCCGGAACTCTGGTCATTACTTTGATACCGCCCAAGTTCCGGCTCAGCTTCTCGAGCTCCCTGGAAAGCAATAGGGCTTCCTTCTTGGGCATCGCATCGAATTGACCGGTATCGCGCATACGCTCGAGTTCCTTGAGCTTCCCTACCCTGCCCGACATAGTGGTGAAATTGGTGAGCATCCCACCCAACCACCGCTGGTTCACGTAGGGCATTCCGGCCTGGTTCGCATACATTTCAACCGAACCTTGAGCTTGCTTCTTGGTGCCAATGAACATGATGTTCCCGCCACGAGCCGTCAGGTCTCTTACGAAGCGGTACGCCTCGTCCAGCTTCTGAAGAGTCTGGTTCAGGTCGATAACGTAGATACCGTTTCGCTCCCCGAGGATGAACCTCCTCATTTTGGGATTCCAGCGGCGGGTCTGATGCCCGAAGTGAACGCCTGCTTCCAGCAATTGGCGCATGGAGACTACTGCCATGACATTTTCCTTTCCCATCGGTTAGCTCTTGCTTGCCGCGATCGCGCCCATCTGAGCGAAAACGAACATCAGGGCGACCGTGGGTACGGGCAAGCGTTATTAAAGCCACAAGGATCCTTGGTCTGTCCAAGAACACAAGATGACTAAGTTAATCTACCCGAACCTGCGCTCGGCCGGTAATTGGGAGCCTGGCTGAGGCGTTTGTTCTTGAGGCTCGCTCAGACCATCTCGTCGCGTCGAGTCCAGGACATCTTGGAACGGAGCTGGAGAACTGCCTTAGTGTGGATCTGGCATACGCGCGACTCAGTCACTCCGAGAACTTGGCCGATTTCAGCCAAGGTAAGACCTTCGTAGTAGTACAGGGTCAATACAATTTTCTCACGCTCGGAGAGCCGGTTCACCGCGTCAGCGAGTATCTGACGCATCTCTTCGACCTCATATGCGGCCATGGGACCGGAGCCCTTGTCGGCCACCGTGTCCCCGATCGTCGTTCCTCCAGATCGGTCGCCACCGCCCGGCAGCATGTCGTCGAGTGCCACGAGACCCGTGAACGATACCTGGCTGAGAGTGTCCTGCAGTTCCTTTTCAGTGACGCCCATCTGCTCAGCAATCTCCGCATCAGTGGGCGACCGTCTGAGCTTGGCCTCCAACTCGGCTATGGCCTTTTCAATGGCGCGGGATTTTGCCCGTACGGACCGAGGCACCCAGTCGATTGCGCGGAGCTCGTCGATGATGGTGCCCTTGATCCGGGTGATTGCGTAGGTCTCGAAGCGGATGTTCCTCGACGGGTCGAACTTCTCAATCGCATCGATCAGCCCGAACATCCCATAGCTGACAAGGTCGGCCTGCTCGATACTGCGTGGAAGACCCGTAGACACACGACCGGCCACCGTTTTGACCAGCGGAGCGTAGTGAACAATCAACTTGTCGCGCAGTACCCGCTCGCCAGTGGATTTATATTCGATCCAGAGCGCGTTAATCGCTTCTTGGGCTACTGCTGCTTCGCGTTCGGTTCCGACGTCAGTCAATTCAGTTTGCCCTCGGGTGTGTGCCTTCGTAAACGCTCACGAGCCGCTCCTTGCTTACATGAGTGTACCCCTGAGTCGTTTTCAAGTTTGCATGTCCGAGGAGCTCTTGAACTGCCCTCAAGTCAGCACCCCCATCCAAAAGATGAGTGGCATACGTATGCCGTAGTGCATGGGGATGTACCGGTGACGACGACCTCATGTCCAGGATTCTCCTAACGTCCCGAGGAGAGAGCCTATTCCCACGCGAGTTCAAAAGTAATGCATTTACGGGAGAATCATCGCTGACTAGCTGTTTTCTCCCCGCAGTCAACCAATTACGCAGGGCGTTTACTGAATCTGCGTTTATGGGCACGATTCTCTCCTTTGAGCCCTTCCCCAGTACTTTTACGCACTGTCGGCTCAAGTCGATATCTCCAATATCGAGGCCGGATAATTCACTGACCCGTAGCCCGGATCCGTAAAGAAGCTCTACTACCAACTCGTCGCGTGCCACTGCCCACTCCGGTCTGGTGCGAGATCGCTTTGGAGGATCGTTCAGCAAAATCTCCAACTCATCGTTTGATAACACTCTCGGCAGCTTGGACGGAGCCCCTCCAGCCATAATTCCCCTGGCTGGGTTGGACTCAGCCCTTCCTTCGGATACCAGCCAAACGAAGTACCTCCTAATCGAGGCCGTCTTTCTCGAAATCGAAGATCTAGCGAGCCCTGAAACCCCGAGATGGCTCAAATATCGCCGGAGGGTACTTCTGGTAACTGAAGTGGGTTCCGCAATTCCCTGGTGGCTCACCCAAGCCGCGAAATCCGAAACGTCCCCCACGTAGGCAAGGACAGTTGAATTGCTCATCGATATGAGCGAGGCGCGAAATGACTCGAGGTCCCACCCCATACAAGGCGGATTTTACTCTTCTGAAACCGATTATAGGAATAGGAAATCGAAATGAATTATTTTGAGCGCTTCGGAGCGCTTTTGCGATACTTTCGATTCGAGGACCTCCCGGAGGCCGCTGCCCAACGCTAATCACTCAGAGGCAGTGTCGACCGCATAAGCAACGGCTCCAACCATTCCCGTTACGGCCAGGCAGATATCACCGGCCTTGATTGGAATGGAAATTGCGACCGGAATCAGCGCACCCGCTACCCAGACGAGTTGGAACCGCGTCTCGAAGCGGGCAAATGCTCGACCTCTGTTCAGCTCAGGCGTGTCCTTTTGCACCATCGAGTCGAATGCGGACTTGCCGACCCCCGACGCGAATCCAAGGACGGTCGCAAGAGCAGCCTGAGCAATGGTCCCTTTGTAGAAGATCGCCGAAGCAGCGGTGACACCAATGGCCGCGAGGGCCGCCAGCAAGATGTGCTGCTCTTTGATCAATGACCTGATCTTCGGCGCTAGCGCATTCGCCACAATGGCACCGACCACACTTCCGCCCAGCACAACCCCGAACCAAAGTGTCGAATAGTGAAGCCTCCTGAACGCAAAGGCAAGCAAAAAAGTAAGAAAGCCGACCGAGCCCCTAATCACCGCCATTGCGGATGCCGCGGCAAAGAGATTTGCCATATGCTGCTTGGCAATCTTGTTCCGGAGTCCAGGGTGCCTGACCTCGGAGCCGGGAAATCTTGTCGAATCATCGCGCCCGGTACTCCTACCGCCCGCGCCGGCCTGCATGCCCGGCCCGTTGTATCGCGAGGGTTTCTTCCTTCTAGCCGACTCGTCCGGCTTCGGTAGTCGGAATCCATAGACAGT
>DAIDIS010000180.1 GCA_027451785.1 Acidimicrobiales bacterium | reverse complement strand
GTTCTTGGCGCCACTGGGTTGCTCCTGTTGGTCGGTATGGCCCGATCGGAACGCAAAAAGCCCTTCGCATCGGTCATCGTCGCTATGGCGATCGGCTCTCTTGCCTTTGTACCTTGGCTCAGCACTTTCCTCTTTCAGCTGCACCACACGGGAACGCCTTGGTCGACTCCCGCCAACTTCACCGCCCTGGTAAATGCCGTGAGTATGTTCTCTGGGGGTGCCACCAACGAAGGGCGGGCACTTGGGCTACTGGCATTTGCCCTTTTAGGAATCGCCATCTTCGGAAAGGCATTGGACAACAGGCGAATAGAGCTGGACTTGCGAACCAGGCAGCCGTCCCGGATCGTAGGCTTGATGTTCGCCCTCACGTTATTTCTTGGGGTGGCCGTGGGCTTCCTGACTTCCTCGGGTTTCCAAGCGCGTTACTCAGCCGTGGCGTTCCCCTTTTTCATCCTCTTAGGCGCACTTGGAATCAACGGATTTGGGTCGCGAAATGTCCGTATAGGTATCCTCGTACTCGCAGTCGCCTTCGGCTCGATCTCGGGATACACCAACATCACGATTGACCGGACACAAGCTGGGCAAGTTGCGGACGCTATAGCCAAGTTCGCCAAGCCTGGAGACATCGTGGCATATTGCCCGGACCAGCTCGGTCCGGCAGTATCGAGACTGATTCCCCCAACCCTTTACGTCAAGCAGATCACGTTTCCGACTACCTCGACTCCCTCTCGAATCAACTGGATTGACTACAAGACGAAGGTGGCCAGCCAATCACCGCAAAAGTTCGCCGACGAAGTAATGGCTATGGCCGGAGGAACCCACAACATCTGGTACGTATGGTCCAAGAACTACATCGGCTTCGGCACAGATTGTGAACAGATCGGCGGGTTTCTTTCGGCAACCCATCCTGGAGCCCGTGGCCCGGTGATACTGGATCCCGAAAAGTTCTATGAGTTCGAAAACCTCTACTATTACCCGGCGAACCACCAACGATGAGCAGCGAGGAATCTCGCTCGCCGGGTAATCGAACTATCGGAGGCCGACTTCGCTCAGTCACTGAACGACGTACTTCCCGCTGGGGATCGATCCTCGTCCCTTATTTGACAGGGCGATTGATCGTAATCGGCGCACTTTTATCTGCACGCTACCTGGACTCCCATATCCACCCCAGTGAAAGCGGGGTGCATGCAAGGGTAAGCCAAGGGCTTCTTGGCTGGGATGCAGGGTGGTACCAGGCAATTGCAGCACACGGGTATGGGGGTGTCGCCAGACAGGCGCTTAGGTTTTTTCCTCTTTACCCGGAGCTTGCCACAATCGCTCATTCCTTGACGTCGTTGTCTGCGGGCTTCTGGCTAATTGCTTTTTCCAACGTAGCGATGCTTGGCGCGCTCTTTCAGCTACATGCTTTCGCCGAGAAAATCTCCAGCCGCCAAGTCGCAACAATCACCATCTGGCTCGCCTCAGTTTCACTTGTCGCCTTGGTAACCACCATGGGATACGCAGAAGGTGTATATCTCCTCTTCGTAGCCACCAGTTTGCTTTCCGTGGCAAACGGCAAATACGCGACTGCCTCCCTGGCCGGCCTGTTGGCCGGACTTACGCGCCCATTGGGAGTTCTACTCGCAATCCCGCCTGCCGTCCTAATTCTGCAGTCGATTATCGGTCGCCCTCCAAAACACTCGTCGAGCGGGCCACCAAGTCGCGAAACGGGTCAAACTGCAACCAGGTCGTTGGGAGCCCGGAGCATCTCGGCTCTCGCATTGTGTGCCTTGGCACCAGTGGCCGGAGGGCTTAGTTATCTAGCCTGGTCCTGGTGGCGATTCGGTGACTTCTGGCTGCCTTTATCACTCCAGACGGCGAGTTCACGAAGGGGTGGTCTTTCGGACCCCATTTCAACCATGAAGAACGACTTCAACCTTCTGGTCCATGGTCACCACATTGGAACGGCCCTTCACATGCCCTGGCTAATACTCGCCGGCTCCATAGCGGTTATCGCATTCTGGAAACTCCCTCTCCCTTTCTCGGCATTTGGGGCAGCGACAATCGCCGTCTCTGCGTCGTCGTCCAACCTTGACTCCTTCGAGCGTTACGCTCTAAGCGCACTTCCACTTCTCGTGGTTGGAGCGATTCTTCTAAAGGCGAAAGAATCTCGGACGTCGATTGACTCCAACCAGCCTCTTTACGCAGTCATTGCTATTTTTGCAGCCTCCACTTTTGCGTATTCACTCCTCGCGTTCATGAACATGTACGTCCCGTGACCGCGAAAAGTCTTCATTACCTGACCTTCGCCCTTGAATCCTGGTAATTTTCTGACCCTGTCGAGCGCGAAGAATCTGCATCCTTGAGAACCCCGAACCTGAAAGCCGTTACCGCACTGGCGGGGATCACAATCCTTGCGTTGGCTTGGCGAATTCTGTACGTAGTCACACAGCACCACGACTTTCCTCACCCAGTGGGAGATGCCTGGTATTACCAATGGCAGGGGTATTACCTAGCCCATGGCCATGGCTTCATTCAGCCCCTCCTGTACAAGAACACCCATAGGGCATTTCCCGGCGCGGACCACCCCCCGCTGACTTCTGTTGTCATTGCATTGGCGGACTTGGCCGGTGCCGGAACGTACTTCTCTCACGAGATTCTGTGGTGTTTCTTCGGCTCCCTCAGTGTTCTCCTACTGGGAATTCTTGCCCTGAGAATCCTAGGCACGGTCCCAGCGATCGTAGTTGCCTCGCTTGCGGCCGCCTACCCTCAGATGTGGATGAACGACGCATTGGCTCAGTCGGAAACCCTTGTCGAGCTCTGCGCAGCCGCCGTATTGCTCCTGGCTTACATGTACTGGACCAAGCCAAAGCCGAGTACTGGGGTCTGGCTGGGGGCCTTGCTTGCATTGACTGCCCTGGCGAGATCTGAAGAATCGCTGTTATTTGCCCTCATAGGCGTACCACTCATGATCCTCGCTCCCCGCGCGGTAGTGAAAAACACCTCCGAAAGATACATACGCCATCACGGCAGGCATGCGGCACCGGTCAAGAGAAAGCGGTGGCCTTCGATGACGGCACTAATTCTGACATTTGGCGTGGTCCTCGCTCCATGGGTGGTGCGCAACCAACTGACTTTCAAGAATCCCGAGTATCTATCAACCCAATTGGGACGGACTCTTCTGGTGGCCAACTGCAACAAGACTTACTATGGCCCGCTGACCGGGTGGTGGTGGTTGCCATGCCAGAACAAGGCTGAAAACAACGATGGCTCGATAACGGACGTTCAGTTCACCAAAGAAGCGGTCAATTACGTAAAGAGCCATGAGTCGAGGCTCCCTTATGTGCTTTTCGCAAGATTGGGGCGCACCTGGGGCTTCTATGCACCGATCCAGCAGACGACTCTTGATTTCGTCGATAGCCGACCACCGTGGGCATCTCGCCTAGCCCTATTCTTCTACTACCCCATGGTGCCGATGGCTATTTGGACCCTGATTCAACTTTACAAGCGCCGGATCCCGATATTTATTGCCTTGGCTCCATTTATATCAGTCAGCGTGGCGGTATTGGCCACTTATGGGACCACCAGGTTCCGGGCCGCAGCCGAACCAGCACTCGTCCTGCTTTCAGGAATGGGGATCACGATGTTGGTCGGCTCGGCTGCCCAGAAGATCCGTTCTACCTGACATGGCAGATCCGCAAAATCCCCCTCCCGGGCCCCCAAAAGGAATCCGTGCTCTATTAGGCGCCGGTTGGCTGGCGATGGCCGGGGTTATCGCCAGCTTCGCGAACGTAGCAGTTACAATCGTAATCGCCAGGCTCCTCACTTCCAGGGATTATGGAGCTTCAGCACAGCTGATTGTCATCTTTCTGGTTTTATCCATGCCCGGATCCGCTGTCTTGGTTGCGGTGGTCAGGCGAGTATCCGCATTGGATGCGGAAGGTAGGAGCGATCAGGTTGATCCCTGGGCGTTCCGATTACGAGTGTGGATGCTCGCCGCCGTTGTTGCTGTAACCATCGTCTCGTTTGTCGCCAGCAACTTCCTCGCCCGACAGCTTTCGATGACCTCGGGCGGCGGAATCGCCCCGGTCTTTTGCGCAGGATCTCTCTTCGTCCTGGTATGCACGGAGCGTGGGATAGTCCAAGCCAGGCGAAGCTACGACGACATGGCAAAAAACCTCCTAGTTGAAGCCGCAATTCGTACCGCCCTGACGGTGGCACTGGTCTGGGGCGGCTTGGGAATCGCCGGGGTCGGGATTGCTATAGCCGCGTCGGAATTGGGTGCAGAGGCCGATGCCTTTGTCCGGGTCCGCCGATTGTCCCGTAATAATAACCCGACACTTGAAACCGCCAAAGTCGATCCCACGGGAGAGATAATTCCCATCGTCCCCCCGGAGGTTGACCCGGAGCTCTCCATGGTTCAGGGTTCCAGACACTCCGGCGTGGGGGCGGATTTAGCCCGAGCCCTCACTTCCCTCGCGTTGCTGGCGCTATTGGAGGGGCTGGACGTAATCATTCTTGGAAGGCTAAATCCCCACGGTTCAGGCGAATATGCAGCCATATCAACGGTTGCCAAGGTGTTGTTCTTTGCCGCGATGGTCCTTTCCGCTTACCTCTTGCCCGAAGCAACAACGAGCTGGCACAGGGGCGAACACGCAATTAGGCAGCTTGTAGTAACGATTTCCATACTTCTGGTTCCTGCGGCAATCGCCGAGGTCATCTCTATTGCCGCACCCACGGAGCTTTTGCGAATCGGGTTCGGCGGCCTGACCGCCGACGCAGGCTCGATGGCCAGCCTTGTCGGGGCAATGACCTTCCTCTCGGTCTCCGTAGTGCTCACTTATTACCTACTAGGTGTGGGTCAGGGATCGGTGATTGCGTTTCTGGCTGTGGCATCGGTCGCGCTTGTGGTGTCGCTTGAAATTGCCGGCGGAAAGCCTGGCCTCACGGCGCAATTCGATATGTATATTCAGGCAGCGCTAATGTTTGGGCTTGCAGCAAAGCTCTATGCATTCGTAATGAAACCCCGTGCTATCGCAACGCGACCTGAAATTGCAAATAGCGGCAAGATCGCCGGAACCAGCTAAAATCTATATCGCTAAGACCAACTTCTCGAATGATTAGGCATCTATCCTCACTGAGACTGCGAGAAAGGCCGATCGACCTGGATAGTTTCATCGACCCCGTACGCCTGGCAGAGGCCGCCGGGGCTTCACCGGCAGAGCTTGCGATCGCCGATATTGCGGCGACGGTTGGCTTGAAGAAAATCCAGGTGGTTTCCTGGAGAGATCTCGACGACCCAGAGGCCGGCGGCTCGGAAATTCATGCTGCGATGGTCGCAAAGATTTGGTCCGAGTCCGGAATTTCGGTGTCAATGCGAACGTCCCGGGCCCCAGGAAACCCCGCCTACTCGATTCGAGATGGATACTCAGTGGAGCGCAAATCGGGGCGTTACGCGTCCTTCCCGAGGACCGCAGCTTCGGGAATTTCAGGACACCTTGGGGACTTTGACGGATTGGTGGAGATTTGGAACGGAATGCCCTTCTTCTCGCCAATTTGGTGCGACAAGCCCAAAATTGTCTTTCTCCATCATGTGCACGCAGAGATGTGGGGAATGGTTCTGCCTCCCAATAAGGCAAGGTTGGGTTGGCTTATCGAGAGCAAACTGGCTCCACCTCTGTACCGCAAGACCAAGATAGTCACACTTTCCGAGTCATCTCGATCAGAGATTATCGATATATTGAGACTCCCGCCGGAGAATGTTTCCGTCGTACCCCCAGGAATCGATCCGGTATTCGCACCCGGGGAAGGCCGCTCGCCCACACCGTTAATCGTGGCCGTGGGGAGGCTGGTCCCCGTCAAGCGGTTCCACCTCTTGATCGATGGAGTAGCAAGACTGAAGGCGCTTCACCCCAAGCTTCGCTTGGTCATTGTGGGCGAAGGATATGAGAGAGCAGCTTTGGAGTCCAAGGTGGCTGCACTGGCCGCCAAGGACTGGATATCGCTCCCGGGAAGGCTTCCCCTTCCAGATCTTGTGAATCTTTACCGATCCGCATGGGTGGTTGCGTCGGCTTCGGCCCGCGAGGGCTGGGGAATGACATTGACCGAAGCTGCGGCGTGCGGAACACCTGTGGTCGCAACTGATATTGCGGGTCACCAAGATGCCGTCGACCACGGTAAAAGTGGGTTCCTTTCAAATGGAATGCCCGAACTCACCGGCCACCTCGAAGCCGTCTTGGGAGACTTCAAACTACGGCAACGCTTGACAAGCGGTGCTGTGGAGCATGCGTCACGATTTTCGTGGGAGACCACTGCACGCGCGACCTTGGAAATGCTCGCTATTGAAAAGTCCCGCTCCACCCTCGGCTAGACAGGTAAATCCCAAATAGACCCACAGGCTGGCGGTTGGTGAGATCGCCGGAAAACGAGAAGTCCCGGGTCAATTGACCCGGGACTTCAACTCCATAGGAGGACAGGACCAATCCGCAGGCATCGCCTACCCGATGGCTAGTCCCCCGACTCTGTTGCCGAAATCTCTTCGGCTACGGGCTCAGGTTCGGCTTCCGGGCTCACCTCGCCGCCATCTGCCGTTCCCGCATCCGACGAAGAAGCAGACTCGGTCGCTTCAGTTCCCTCTGCGGGCGACTCATCGGATTGCTCGGAGCCACCGGGGGCAAAACCGCCTGGTTGGATAAACTCGGCCCAAGCAGCCTGCGAATCCGTCTCCGGTGTGAACTCAATTGTTGAGTAGTCGATTGGGCCGATGTAGTTGCCCTCTTCGTCGTAAGCATGGTCACCGAATGCCTCTTGGTACTCAGCAGCCACTTCGCCACCCTCGGCGGCTTGCTTGATCGACAGGCTGATCCTGTGCCTCTCAAGGTCAATCTCGATGATCTTGACCCACAGCTCATCTCCGGGAGAGATGACCTGCTCCGGCATGTCGACTCGATGAATTGCCATCTCCGAGATATGGACCAGACCTTCGATCCCCTCGCCCACTTGGATAAATGCACCAAACGGAACGAGCTTCGTAACCCTCCCGTAAACCAATTCTCCGACCTTGTGGGCCATGGCGAATGCCTGCCATGGGTCGGTCTGGGTGGCCTTTAGAGAGAGTGAAATTCTTTCCTTCGACCGATCAACGTCAAGAACCTGTACTTCGATCTCGTCACCGACCGCCACGACTTGCGAGGGATGCTCCACGTGCTTCCAGGAAAGTTCGGAGATATGGACCAAGCCGTCCATTCCACCCAAGTCCACGAACGCACCAAAAGCGACCACCGACGAGACGGTTCCCTTCCGTACTTCACCAACCTTGAGATTGTCCAAGAACTCTTCGCGCTGTTCCTTCTGAGTCTCCTCCAAGAAAGCTCGCCTGGATAGCACGACATTATTCCGATTGCGATCAAGCTCGATGATCTTGGCCTCGACCACGCTGCCGACATAGGGCGTCAGGTCTCGCACCCTGCGAAGCTCGACCAGCGAAGCAGGAAGGAACCCACGTAGTCCGATGTCCACGATGAGCCCGCCCTTGACAACTTCGATGACCGGTCCCTTGACCACTTGGTCCTTTTCCTTGATCGACTCGATGCTTCCCCAGGCTCTCTCGTACTGTGCGCGCTTCTTGGAAAGCACAAGGCGGCCGTCCTTGTCCTCCTTTTGAAGAACAAGAGCTTCGACCTGGTCGCCTTCGCTCACAATCTCGTGAGGGTTCACGTCGTTGCGGATCGATAACTCGCGTGCCGGAATAACGCCTTCGGACTTGTAGCCGATGTCCAGGAGAACCTCGTCCTGGTCAACCTTCACCACCATGCCGGTGACGATGTCGCCGTCGTCGAAGTCGACGATCGTCCCATCGATGGCGTCCGAAAGAGACATGCCTCCAAGGTCGTCCTC
Source organism: Acidimicrobiales bacterium (assembly GCA_027451785.1). Classification (GTDB taxonomy): domain Bacteria; phylum Actinomycetota; class Acidimicrobiia; order Acidimicrobiales; family JAKAVM01; genus DAIDIS01. The sequence goes on along the minus strand of DAIDIS010000180.1, from coordinate 3,306 downwards.
TACGACTTGGCGAGGAACGTATTGCCCTTGCTCGTTGAAGGTCCCCATTGGCGAGGAGGCTGGGATCGAGATTCCTGATGCCTTCTGCACGGACTCAGATGAATTTGTTGACTCGTCGGACATTGTTGGTTAGGTGGCTTTCTGGTTTACAAATACGGTAGCGACGAGCCGCAACCTTGTAAGACCGAACAACACTAAGCCGGTGTGCAAGATTTCCTACGGATCGCCGATTAAACTTTACCATCACACCAAGTGCGATCGCCCAAAGACGCGTTTAGCCCTTCGCATCGGCCCAAGTCGCACCCCAGGAAACATTGACTTCCAATGGGACCTTCAAGTTGGCCGCCCCCATCATCGCCGACACGGCTACCTCCTTGGCCAGGTCTTCTTCGTCCGGCGGAACCTCAATGACCATTTCGTCGTGCACTTGAAGGACCAGCTGAGATGCCATCCTCCTTGAGTTCAACTGCTTGTCGATCTCGATGAGCGCCAGCTTGAAGATGTCCGCTGCCAGACCCTGAATCGCTGCGTTCATAGCCTGTCTCTCGCCGATTTGGCGGAGGGTATACTCCCGAGCGGTGAGCTCCGGGATCATCCTCCTGCGCCCGAACTCCGTCAACGTATAGCCACGGTCCCTGGCTTCTTTGACGGTTGTTTCCATATAACTATGGACCAGCGGGAACCCTTCAAAAAAGGCCTTGAGGATTTTCGACGCCTCGTCCACGGGTATACCCAAGCGGCTCGCAAGGCCGAAGGCTTCCATTCCGTAGGCCAAGCCGTAGGAAACCATCTTTGCCTTTGATCGCTGCTCAAATGTGACTTCGCTTTCAGGGACTGAGAAAACTCTGGCCGCGGTTGCCCTATGAATATCCCTGCCTTCGCCAAAAGCTTCCACCAAACCTGGGTCCCCGCTCAGGTGTGCGATTATGCGCAACTCGATCTGGTTGTAGTCCGCGACCATGAACCTGCGTCCCTCCGAGGGGATGAATGCGGTTCGGAACAAGCGTCCATCCTCGGTCCGGACGGGAATATTGTGAAGATTCGGGCGCTCAGACGAAATCCGTCCCGTGCGAGCAACGGTCTGATTGAAAGTCGCGTGAATGCGACCATCTTGTGCGACTTCCGCGATCAAGGACTTACCGTAGGTAGACCTAAGTTTTTCGACCTCACGATACCTGAGGAGTTTATCGATTATGGGGTGCTCCCCACGGAGCTTCTCAAGAGTGGCTTGGTCTGTCGAGTACCCGGTCTTGTTCTTCTTCCCCGGCGAAAGGCCCAGGTTAACGAAAAGGATGTCCCTAAGCTGCTGTGTGGAGTTCACCTTGAACTCCACACCTGCGAGGTCTTGAATCTCGCCTTCGAGGGCTCTCGCTTCATCCGAAAGCCTTAGGTTCAGCTCCTCCAACCTTGCGACGTCAACCCTGACGCCGAGAATCTCCATTTTTGCGAGGACTCTGGACAAGGGAAGCTCGATCTCCCGGAAAAGCTTCGACATGCCCGTGTCTTCCAGTCGCTGCTCCAAAACCGGAATGCAATCAAAAAGAGCACTTAACCGACGTACTAGGTTCGGCGGAATCGCGCCTGCGACTTCTTGACTGCTCCCTTGACCTTCGGCAACTCCGAAGAGATTGGTTCCCAATTCCAGCACAGCCGGGTCGACTCCGGCGTACTCTTCCGAAACGGTGGCAATTGAATAATCGCCTCTGCTCGGGTTGAGAAGGTATGCGGCGATTGATATATCCCAGCCGACAATGGCATCCAAGACTCCATACTGCGCAAAACCCCTCAACAATTCCTTGCTCTGGCTGCTCGCGATCCCGGTCCCACTCGCCAGCGCGGCCGAAAGCTTCCGGCGAAGCCCCGCATCCTCCAGCACATCCTCAGTCACACAAAGCACGGATGGAGCACCTGGGTAGTACATGGCAATGGCCCCTATGGGCGATCTGCCAACATCACCTTCCCAACTCACCTCTACCCCAAGGAGGCCTTCCCTGTTGACCGAAGCAGCCACCCAAGAGCAAGCTTCAGGGCACCCTTCGCTCCCGGAAAGACTAACTACTGACAAACCGTCGAGATACGAAGGATGCACCGATTGTCCGCTTGTTTCGCCGGCACCCGAACCTTGTTCCTTGCCCTTGCCCGTACGATCACTGAAAGCGTTCAGCTCTGACTCGATGCGGGTCCTCAGGGATTTGAACTCCAAAGCCTGGCAGACTTTAGCGAACTCGACCCGATCCCATTTTCCGAGCTCAAGATCCTCGTCCCCCTCCCCGAATTCGAGTGGCAGGTCACTGACCAGCTTCATGACCTTCACGTTGGCCGCCACCCGCTCCTTGGCTTCTGTTAGATTTCCCCGGAGCTTGGCCGGTAGGTCATCAAGATGGGCGTAAATCTCTTCGATGCCGCCGTACTCGTTGATCAACTTTGCCGCGGTCTTCTCTCCAACACCGGTCACGCCCTTTAGATTGTCGGAGGGATCTCCTCGCAAAGCGGCATACTCAACGTAACTGGAAGGCAACACTCCAGTCCGCTCCAATATCCCCTTCTCGTCGTATAGCGAATAGTCGGTAACGCCTCGCCGGTTGTAGAGGACTCTTACGTAAGGGTCGGAGACCAGTTGGAACGTGTCGCGATCCCCAGAGACGACTATCGCTTCTTCATTTCTTTCGGCCGCACGATGGGCCAAGGTGGCCAACACGTCATCGGCCTCGTAGCCTTCGCACTCGACAGCACGGATACCCAAGCTCGCTATCAGGTTCTTCACCATTTCGAACTGGGGTATCAAGATATCCGGCGTCTCGGCCCTACCTCCTTTGTAGTCCTCAACAAGCCGGTGCCTAAAAGTCTCACCAGGGAGGTCGAAGCCCACAGCGAGCTTGTCTGGACGATGGTCTTTCAGAAGGTTCGAGAGCATCGACGCAAAGCCGTATGCGGCATTTGTCACGCTCCCGTTCGCAGTAGCCATTGTGTCCGGCACGCCAAAGAAAGCGCGAAAGATCAGCGAATTGCCATCAAGTAAGAGGATTCGCGACAGCGCCTCATCCCTTCCCGGTCAGGTGAATCTCATAAGTGTGAGATTCGAATCGCAAGGCAGGGCAAGGGTCAGCCTGGGACTATCGCCCCGGACAGCACGTGCTCGGCGACCTGCTTCATAGTTGTGCGGGAGTCCATGGCGCTCTTTTGGATGAATTTGAACGCCTCGACCTCGGACATCGAGTGCTGGTCCATAAGCATTCCCTTTGCCCGATCCATCAGTCTTCTTGTCTCTAAGCGTTCTTCCAACTCCCTGGCCTGATTCCCCATTGA
>DAIDIS010000179.1 GCA_027451785.1 Acidimicrobiales bacterium | reverse complement strand
CTCTCTTGGTGGACACGACACAAAGGGGCTCGTAGGTTACGTTCAGGACGAGAGCTTTTGTCATATCCTAAAACGAGTCCCCTTGGCTCCGCCGCTACCCGGCTATTCGGTCCATCTGGCGACACCATTCGAGGTAGTCGGCAAAATCCCGCGGAGTCGGGCCGGCGCCCTCGGATCCGTAGGCCGTCAATATTCGGAACTTCCTGTAATCACTCGTCGGGACCGGCAGGAATGGCGCCTTCGTCCACCAGCGGTGCCTAGCAAGCCTGTTGGCTTGACGAACTGCCGTCACCAACAACCTTGGCCTCGATAGGAGAAGGGCTGCGGAACCTAAGAGCGATCTCAGCGTCAATCCTCTTTTCGGAACCGCTCGTGGAACTTCTTTCGGATTTCACCCATTGCGTTGGGCACGCCTCTAGCCTTTGCGTTCTCGGCTATCTGGGCAATGCTTGCCTTGCCGAGTCGTCTGGCATTCCGCTCAATGAACACCGCCGAAGCCAACATGACCAAGAAACCCGCAAACGCGACGTATACCGACGTGGTGAAGGACGCAATAACGATAACGAGCCCCAGAAGGAACGCCAGCGCGCCCCACTTCAGGTTCCGCCCAGCATGCGCGTAGACGGTCTCCGACTTGACCTTTGCAGCGAACTCAGGATCGCGCTCATAGAAGTTGCGCTCTATCTCATAGAGGATCCGCTGTTCTTCTTCTGAAAGCGGCACCGCTTCTCCCTTACAGCAAGTCCGTAGGCGTACTAATAACCTACCGCTCTTATATCAATCTTCGCGCACGTTTGGACTAACGACAACGCGATTCGAGACCTTCTGCCTTCCTTGTCAGGGTTTATCGGCACGCCAAGCTTGGTTCACACCAAACCGCAATGCGTTTGCAACCGGATTGTCTCCAAAAGTTTGCAGTTTCCCCCCAAACCCCACCAATCCATTACACCAAGCTCGGTGAGGTAGATGCCCGCAATCCCCGCTCCATCTAACGGCCTCGTCTAACGGCCGACTTGCCCCTGCTGAGCGGCTGGGCCAGCGAACTGGCGAACTGGCGAACCGCGCCAGGCTTAGCTCCGGCCATGAGAAATCCTGAGAATCCGGAAGCACTCCCCGAAGCCGAAACCCGCCGGACGACCGATTTCCTGCGCTCGGGCCGCCACTTGGCTTTCCAAGCCGCTCGTATCGGAGCCGATCTGCGATACGTGAGAGGCTATGGCCGCAACCTTGGGCTTTATATACCCTGATACGTCGATCACGATATCCGGGTTCATCGTGCCCGACATGTAGACGGTTCGCACTTGGTGTGCAGGGCCACAGGCCGGAAAATAATGAGGCGAACCGGACGCCGGCGAAACCGAGTCCATTACCGCCCAGCCCAATTCTCTATGGTCACGGTGGTTAAAGTAATCAGAGCCAAAGAAAACCGCAGTCGGGTCCGGGCACATCACCACCGTCGGTTTCTCTTTTCGGATCAGTCTGACAAGTTGTTCCCTCAGCCTGGGAGAGTTTTCAATCTCGCCGTCCCCATAACCTAGGAGAACTCTCCCCTCAATCCCGAGGTGCTCATCGGCTGCCCGCATCTCGTCTTGGCGCGTCTTCGCCAACTCCTCCGGGCTAACGGAAGGGTCTTGGGTCCCCTTTTCCCCGCGGGTTGCCACCACAAGACGGACCGTGGAGCCTCCAGCACGCCACTTGGTCAAGGTGGCTCCACAAGAGACTTCTGCATCGTCTGGATGCGCGTAGATTGCGAGGACTCTCGGCGGAACGCCTTTAATCGCCGAGGCATCGCCCGAAAAGTCTTCTGGCACACTCAACGGAATGTCCGGAGATAATCGTCGAGCATTGCGGTGTCGGCTAGCTTCGGAGCGGCTAGCGCGTCCGCAAGATCGACGTCTTCAATCCGCCCGTCCCTGAGTGCAACCATTCGGTGACTCCGGCCATCGTGGATAACGTCCACGGCCTTCATTCCAAGCCTCGTTGCGAGGACTCGATCGTACGCAATTGGTGGAGTCCCCCTTTGTATATGGCCAAGGACGCTGGCCCTCGACTCGATGCCGGTGCGTGCCTCGATTTCGTTTGCCAGCCAATGACCTATGCCGCTCAGCTTCGGGTGCCCGAACTCGTCCAGGGAGCCGTCGTCCAGTCGCTTGTATTCGGCACAGCTAGCACCTTCGGCGACCACGACAACAAGCGCTTCGCGCTGGATTGCAGATTGCTCCCCGGCCTTGTGTCGCTTTTCGAGCCTGGAGCAGAGCCCGGCAAGATCGAAGGGGACTTCTGGAATCATAATTTCGGGAACGGCACCCGCAATTCCGGCCTCCAGGGCGATCCAACCTGCGTTCCTGCCCATAACCTCGCAGACGATTACCCGGTTGTGCGAGCGTGAAGAGTTCCTGAGGCTATCGATTGCGTCGGTTGCGCTCTGGACCGCGGAGTAGAAGCCGAAGGTAACTTCAGTCGCCGCTAGATCATTATCGATTGTTTTCGGGACGCCCACGACCAAAGCACCCGCATTTGCCACTTTGCTTGCGACTCCCAGCGTGTCATCGCCACCGATTGCCACCAGAGCACCGACCCCGAGTTCACTCAGGTTGGAAAGGGCAATACCGATTCCCCCTTCTCTGGCCGCTGGGTTGGTCCGGGAAGTACCGATCATTGTCCCGCTCTCACGGGAAATTCCGTAAGTGTTGCCCATATCAAGCGCTAGGAACCGCTTCTCCAGGACTCCCTTCCATCCGTCGAAGAAACCGATAACCTCATCCCCATAGGCCCGAACTGCTCGACCTGCGACACCTCGTATTACGGCGTTCAGGCCCGGGCAATCCCCCCCACCGGTCAACACCCCAATTAGCATTTATCAGACCTCCGTGCACCAAAGAACTAATACCCGGCAGAAAACCCAACCAACGCCGAGCACCCGGCCCAATGCTGCCATGCGTTGGCCGCTTGCGCTGGCAGGTGCTGCATTTTTTGGTCTATGCCAGGTCATCATAGGGCCGCTTGCCGCTAACGCAGCCAACCCACCTCAGGCCGCTCAAGGCCAGCCGGATGCAGCGACCGTCCTCCAGGTTGCCGCCCTTTCCACCCGTCTCAGCAACATTCAAGCCCAGATTCTCGACGACCACTTCGAGGAGAGCATTGTGTCAACGAGATTCAATCAGGAGGCGGCCGACCTAAGAATGCTGGCAATCCAACGATTTATGACCGGATCAGACAGTGCGGTGGACGCCCTTCTTGGGGCGCCGCCTTTGAAGATATTCTTGGACCAGCAAGCAATCTCACGCCTGAGCGGTGAAGTGAAGTCACTTCAAGAGTCGAGAATTGTCGCCATGCGATCGGAGCGCAAAGCTGAAGCAGACTTCTCTGACGCCCAATCCGTTTCCTCGCAGATTGCAGTCCTTCGAAAGCAGATGATCACCAATTCCGCAAACGATGCTCAGCTTCAAATCGATGCTACCGAGAGCGAAGCTCGCCGTCTTTTCATGCATCCTCTGGCGATCGGCGGCAATACAGGCGGGTCTGCGGTCGACATGACTATGCAGACACCCGGAGGCAGAGATTATGCAGCAATTACCGCCGAACAGATGAGCCGGATGTCCAAGTATCCCCTAGGGCCTATCTCTCAAGCACAACTCGTCGATGACGGCTTTACTCAGTTCGGCCAAGCAATAACGGGCGTCGCCTCTTGGTACGGCCCTGGTTTCGACGGTGACCCTACGGCCAGCGGTGCCATCTATGACGAAAACCTGTGGACCTGTGCCAGCCAAACGTTACCGTTTGGAACTCTCTTGTTCGTCACTTCCGGACAATATGGCGTACTCGTCTACGTCAACGATAGGGGGCCGTATGCAAATGGCCGCGTACTCGACCTAAGCCATGTTGCGGCAATAGCCCTACACTCCACCGGCCTCGTCAATGTCAATGCATACATCATGGTCCCACCTCCATAAAAGGGCACCGAGTCCGCACCGCACGCTGTGCCAGGTAGATTTCAACTTACGGGCAAGAAAGTGATGAAGTACGGGATTCGGCGGGCGCGGCTACAAGTGAGACTTCGGCTCCGTCGACTTAGTCAATAGCCCGACCTCCCGCTCGAAGTCTCCGGCATCAGTAAATCCCTTATAGACACTCGCGAAGCGCAGGTACGAAACGTCGTCAATCTTGCGTAGTCTCTCCAGCACCGCCCAGCCGATTTTCTCGGAGGAAAGTGTTGACCCGAGCTCGCGAAGCGAATCTTCCACCTCGGCAACCAATGACTCGACTTCGTCCTCTGCCACCGGGCGGTTCTTGGCCGCCGACCGCACACCGGCAGCAATCTTCTCACGATCGAACTCGACCTTTTCACCTGAACGCTTGACTACCCACATAGGGGCCTCTTCCAGTCTTTCGAATGTCGTGAAGCGTCGTCCGCACTCCAGGCACTCACGGCGGCGCCGGATCGCCGAACCATCGTCGGCCAACCTGGAATCGACAACCTTGTCGTCGATACTCGAACACTCTGGGCATTTCACACACTGCACGTTATACACCTGAGAGGAAAAGCAAAAGGTGAATTGCTCGCGATCACGAAAATGCGGGGAAGGCAGAGGCTATTCCCGCAACAATTTTCAGTTCGGTGGTGGAATCTCAAGTCGCTCGCCGGGGTGGACAATCGCCGAACCCCGGGACTCGACTATCTGGAATACCGTCGGACGAGGATCCCTCCCCGGATAGATCCGCTCCACAATCGACCAAATCGACTGTCCCTGTTGAACAGTGACAACCTTCGGCGTTTGAGCCGCCCGGGCTGCAGATACGGATATTGCTCCTACCAACGGGGCGCCGGAAATAAGTGCCAAAACAATGCACCACCCAAGCCCAAGCCTTCGCCTGCTTCGGGTTTCGCGCACCGTCCGAACATCCACCTTCGAGCTTCCGCGGTTCTCGAAATCCACATCCGCTTCGTGGCCATAATCAGCCGCGGAAGCGAACCCCGTTTCTTCCCACTCCAACCAGTTGGGAAAGACCCGAAAGTTCCCGATTGGCCGGTTGCTCGAAATTGGGGTGTGCGGAATGTCCCTGCGGTTCACCGATGGCTCTAGTACGGCAGCAGTGCTCATTCCTCTCCTCTCGAACGTTCGTTTGGTCATTTCGATCTAACCACGAACATACGTTCGATGTCAATCACAATACAAACATATGTTTGTATCCCTGAACAGGTAGGTCTATATTTATTAGAACTCATGTTCGATTCATACACGGCCGCTGTGACAGCTCTTTCTGCCGGGTTCATCAGGTGAAACGCGGCTCCTGGGTGAAGCCCCAGCTAGTAATGCTTGGGACCTGGACTGTCACTTGTCGGCGAAGAATGATCTTGCGGGAACTTGAGCGCTGGCTCGGATACTTCCGGCCATCTATCGGAAAGGCTTAATAAGTATGGGTGCAGAGTCACTTTCGCCGAAGCGGCTGGAGATACTGAGCTTCATCAGTCGTCACCTCTCGGAGAAGGGTTATCCTCCATCGGTGAGGGAGATCGGCGAAGCTGTATCCTTAGCGTCCTCCTCCACCGTGCATGCGCATCTGTCCGTGCTCGAGCGGGAAGGATACATTCTTCGGGACCCCACCAAGCCGCGAGCTTTGGAAGTTCGCTTCGACCCCGTATCGCGCTCTTCGATCAAGCCGAGCCCTGTTTCGAACGTGCCGCTCCTGGGCGAGGTTGCAGCCGGTACCGGAGTGATTGCACAGGAGAATGTTTCGGACGTCTTCCCGCTGCCCAAGGAGCTAACAGGTGAAGGCGAGCTTTTCATGGTCCAGGTGCGTGGCGAATCCATGATCGAGGCCGGGATCTTCGACGGTGACTACGTTGTCGTCAGGTCGCAGCCGACTGCCGTCAACGGCGAGATCGTCGTTGCGGGATTCGGCGAGGAGGAGGGTACGGTGAAGACCTTCAGACGCAAGGATTCAAAGGTCATACTCGAGCCTTCCAACTCGGCCATGGAGCCGATGATCTTCGATCCCTCGGAGGTGGTCGTCTACGGCAAGGTTGTAACCGTCATCAGACGAGTCTGAGGCAAAGAGACTCCCGGGCAGGTACCGCAACGCCCTAAGGGCAGGTACCGCAACGCCTTAGCTGCAAGCACCAACATTCTTTAACTTAGGCGCAAGCACCAACATTCTTTAAATGGTCGCCGAACAACCGGTTCACGAGTCACGAATCACCGGACAACAGCTTGGACAGGACGTCATAAGCCCTCTCAAGTTCCGACTCCGTCACGAACTCGTGCGGCGTATGAGCGAGTTCCGAATTTCCGGGCCCGAAGTTGGTTGCGGGAATCCCCAACTCAGCAAAAAGCGAGGCATCGGTCAGACCCAGCTTTCCTACCGGCTTGGACTCACTCAGCGACGAAAGCTCTCGGAGAATGGGGTCCGACAGCCCGGGTGGGCAACCGATCGTGAGATCTAATATTTCGACTTTGTCGCCCGGTTTCCCCAGGTGTGGTTCGATCGCTGACACAAGTCGCTCGTAGGCCTCTTCCCCGCTGACATCGGGCGCGAACCTATGGTTGATCGTCACCATCGCCTCGTCAGGAATGACGTTTCCCGCCACGCCTCCATGCAAGGCGACAACCTGGGTCGATTCCCGGTACTCGCAGTCGTCCAGGTTCACAATTCGGTTTTCGTACCCTGTTATCGCTGAGACAACCTGAGCGCTGCGATGGATCGCATTCTCTCCCATCCACGGCCTAGCGACATGAGCCCTTTTCCCCGCCACGACCACAGCTAACCTCATCGAGCCTTGACAACCGGCCTCAATCCTTGCCGAAGTCGGTTCGCAAAGGATCGCTGCATCGCAGCCAAGAATGCTCGGGTGGTCCAACGCAAGATTGCGGAGCGAGTTCTCGGACTTGTCGACTTCCTCGCAAGCATAGAAAACGAAGGTGGTCTCGTACTTGGTGGGCGCTGGGCCTGTAGCCAGCTCCAACAGCACGGCCAAGCCGCCCTTCATGTCCGATGCCCCAAGCCCGAAGAGTCGCTCCCCCTCCTTACGAATACTTTGCCCGTCGCTCGGTGGAACCGTATCCAAGTGACCGGCCAGCAGAATACGCTTGGTCTTTGACCCGTGGCTCGTCGCAACAACCGTGTCTCCGAACCTTGAAACACTTAGCCAGGTACTTCGTTTCAATCGGTCTTCGACAAACCCCGCGATTTCGGACTCATTGCGCGAAACCGACTGGATCTCCATTAGCTCCGTCGTCAACCCAATGAGAGATTCGCCGGTCAAGTAGCGACCCCGTGAAGCCTAAGGATGTCGTTGAGAGCAACTTTGTCGTGCCTCTCGCCGGGCTCCAATCGCTTGATGACAAGTACGCAGGGAAGGAAGAACTCCCCTCCTGGGTAGTCCCTCCTCCTCGACGCCGAAACCGCGACACAGTGGTCGGGCACCCTGCCGCGGCCCAATTCCTCTCCCGTCCGCGCGTCGATCACCGGGATCGAGGGACTCAGAATGACTCCGGCACCAAGGACCGAGTTCTTGCCGACCCTTGCTCCTTCGATGATCATGCACCTGCTGCCGATGAATGCGCCATCTTCGATTACCACCGGCACAGCGTTCGGCGGCTCCAAAACTCCACCAATACCGACGCCGCCCGCTAAGTGAACATCGCTTCCAATCTGAGCACAGGACCCTACGGTTGCCCAAGTATCCACCATTGTCCCAGCACCCACCCAAGCCCCGATGTTCACGTAACTCGGCATCAACACGACTCCGCTTTCGAGGTGGGATCCCCAACGAGCAGAGGAACCTGGAAGTGCACGGACTCCCATTTTCTCGTAGCCGTGCTTAAGCGGCAGCCGGTCGACAAACTCAAACGGCCCGACTTCGTAAGACTCCATGGCGAAAACCCGGAAAGTCAGCAAGATGGCCTGCTTCAGCCAATCGTGAACTACGACATCCCCGGAGTCAGGATCAACCTCGGCAACCCTCAGCCTCCCGGAATCAAGCAGGCCGACGGTTCTCACAACGACGTCCCTTATCTCCTTGTCGGAGAAATCCGTGGTCTCCCGCGCTTCCCAAAGCCCGCGGATCGCCTTTTCGAGTGCCTCAATGTCCATACTCAATCCCATAAGCCCCAAAAACTACTTGATCCGGGACAAGGCCACTTCAATCCGCTCGTCAGGCTGTACTGCCGCAACTCTCACGAAGCCGGATCCCTCAATGCCGTAGAACTCCCCAGGACTGACAATGACCCCCGCCGTCCGAGCCAACCGCTCAGCAAAATCCCAGGCAGCCTGTGAAGGGGGGATGTCGGTCGATGCGAGATCGGGAACTTCGGCCCAGAGATAGAAGCCGCCTTCCGGAAGCTCGCACTTTGACCCGAACGCGGCCAGCAACTCCGAAAGGGTGACAAGTCGGCGGTGGTAAACCTCACGCTGGCAATCAACGTGAGCATCATCCGAATATGCTGCGGTCCCTGCATTCTGAATTGGCCCAGGAACCATCATCCCCGAGTGAGACCGCACGAGAGCCAAGTACGTCACCAACTCGGGATCCCCGGCGTAGAAACCGATCCTCGCTCCGGCAAGGTTGGATCGCTTGGAGAGAGAGTGAACAGCCAGGACACCATCAAGGCCGTACTCCAGAACCGTTCTTGGATCGGACTGCCAAGTGAACTCGATGTAGCACTCGTCACTCGCAACGACGACTCCTTTCGACCTCCCCCACTTGACCACGGAACCCAGATCCTCCAACTGGCCCGCGGGGTTACCGGGAGAGTTGACCCACAAAAGCAATGACCGTTCGGCATCCTGCCCACTGACGGCACTCAGATCCATCCTTCCCCAAGCGTCCATCGGCACTTTTACAGGGCGAAGGCCCGCCAGCAACGCACCCATCTCATAGGTTGGATATGCCAACGTTGGGATCAGCACCGTGTCGCGGCTGGGGTCCCTCAGCGACATATGGTGAGGCAAGCTGGCCACCAGCTCTTTGGTTCCGATGCAGGCCGCTATGACACTGGTCGGAACCTCGACACCCAGTCGTCTGGCCATCCATCCTGAGCAGGCTCGACGGTAAGCGTCACTTCCAACCGACGCGGGATATCCCCTTTCGGTCCCTGACGAGCCAAGAGCGTCGACCACGAATTGGGGCGGGGGGTCACACGGAGTCCCGATGGACAGGTCAATCGCTCCGCCATCCAAGCTGGCTGCAATGGTCCGGAGAGAGTCGAGGCGGTCGTAGGGGTATTTTGGCGGGACAAAGCCTTGGCTCACCGGTGAACTCTCCTTCTCAACAAGGGCTTAGGCCTGCCCGACCCCAACCGAGCCGGGCGCCAGCTCGAACTCGCTCAGCTTTGCACGCATCGTCGGGTCAGCTCTAACTACCATCTCCAGTCCAAAGTCAGTGGCGTTTTCCCACAAGACCTCTCCAGAGTGAGCCTTTGCGATTAGGTCAGACCTGTCGTAGGGAATGCGGAGCTCTTGAGTGGCCAGCGTGCGCCTGAGTTCGGAGGAAATCGCATCCAGAAGCTCACTCAGCCCTTCCTTGGCGCTGGCCGAAATGAAAACGGAACCAGGTGCCATCTTCTCCAGGCGCTCTCGGTCGTCCGGAGCCAGAAGGTCAGACTTGTTCCAAACGACGAGCTGAGGTAATTCCGAGGCTCCTATCTCCTTTAGAACTAAGTCAACCGCGCTGATCAACGATCCCGGATCCGGAGTTGATGCGTCGACCACGTGTACCAGCAGATCCGACTCGCTTACTACGTCCAGTGTCGACCTGAACGACTCGACCAGCTGGTGTGGGAGCTTCTTGATGAATCCGACGGTATCCGAAACCAAAATGCTTTCGCCCGAGGGAAGTTTGAGCTTGCGAATCCGGGGATCCAAGGTGGCAAATAGTCTGTCTTCCACAAGCACTCCCGCGTCCGTCAGGGCGTTCAACAGGGTCGACTTGCCCGCGTTGGTGTAGCCGACGATTGAAACCGTCTTGGTCCCGGACCTGAGCCTCGCCCTGCGCTGTGTTGACCTCGTACCCGCAAGCTGCTTCAGCTCGCGCTCCAACCGGTTAACCCGTTCCAGCAGGCGCCTTCGATCGACTTCCAGTTTCGTCTCGCCTGGGCCGCGTGTACCGATACCTCCGGCCTGCTGGCTAAGGGTAGATCCGAGTCCTCTCAGGAAGGGTAGGCGATACCTCAATTGAGCCAGCTCGACTTGAGCCCGCCCCTCGGGCGTACGGGCGTTCTGGGCAAAAATATCCAAGATCACAGCTGTCCGGTCTATCGCCGTCCTCCCCAGGATTTTCGTCAAGTTTCGCTGCTGAGCCGGAGTCAGTTCGTCATCGAACACCACCGTGTCGACGTCCAACTCCTTCGACATATCGACAAGCTCGTCGACTTTCCCTCGACCCACGTAATAGGCGGGATCGGGACGATCTCTCCTTTGTACGGACGTTGCAACTACGTCGGCTCCCGCAGTGTCCACAAGCTGAGCCAGCTCGTCCAATGAGGAATTGGTCGCTTCGAGATCCACATGCCCGAAGGAAACCCCGACAAGGATTATCTTCTCCCTGAAACTGCGATCGATAAGCGACTGGGTCTGGCTCATGACCCGCCGTCTCCGGCCAGCTCAAAGGAGTCGGTTTCAACCCATGCAGATACTTTTCCGATTTCGACGATCGTCCCCGATAGGATCGGCTCACCTTGCCCGAGTGCCACCGACAACAAACCCTCGGGGTTATGGACGAGTACGATTCCAGGCTCCAACCCCCATAGGCCGAACGCACTCGCCACGGCCGTGCTTCCAGTACCACAAGCGCCCGTTGGCCCCACCCCGCGTTCAAAGACCTTCATGAGGACTTCGGGTCGCCCGCTCCCGGAAAGCTCGGCGAGACAAGCCACCTCCACATTGACGCCGCCTCGGAATCTCGCCTGAGCCTCTGAGCCAAGTACCGGAAGATCGACTTTATCTAAATCCTCGCGGGAAGGGACTGCGATCACTAGATGCGGGTTTCCCACATCGGCAAGTGCGATTCTCGAAGCATTAAGGTCCCCGAAATCGCTTAACCAAGCCACCCTTGGGTCGTCGAGCCCAACCTGTTCGCAGTTGACTTCACCCATTGAGACTCCAATCTCGGAAACCGGCCCCGGCCCTTCCACAACTATCCTCCTTGGGCCTGCGTCGGTACCGATGAGGAACTCCCTAGGGTAAGGGTCACCCGGCTCGTGCGTGCTCTCTCTCGAACCGTGCCCGTTCCGTTCCGCTCCTTCGCCTTCATCCTTTTCCAGTTCGGCAAACAACAATGCCTGAGCAAAGCAGCGAATGCCGTTGCCGCTCATTGCCGCTCTTGACCCATCGGCGTTGTAAAGGAGCATGCGAGCATACTCGCCTTCGCCACCCGGATTCGCTGAAATAAGCCCGTCGGAACCAAAGCCCTTGCGACGGTCACAGAGCCGACTTGCCATCTCGCCGAGATTCTCGCCGAATCGATGGGCAAGCATACGTGAGGTTGCCCTATCGGCAACGAGAAAATCGTTTCCGGCGCCATGGTGCTTCGAGAAGTTGAGCGCGAGCGAAAATGTCACTTTAGAAGTATCGCAGGATACTTGCCGCCGCTGTTCCAAGAGGTTCCTTCTCCACGTTGATCCACTCGATCCTCGGGTCCCGCCTGAACCACCTCTCCTGCCTTTTTGCGAACGAATTTGCCCGCCCGGCGGCACGGGCAATGCACTCATCCAACGCGAGGCCCTCTTCCACGTGCCCAAACATCTCTGCGTAACCGATGGCTTGCCGGGCGGTGCGCGACACTGGGCTGAAGCTTTCAAGGATTCTTCTGGCTTCGTCGGCAAACCCTTTTCTCACCTGCTCGACCAGCCGCGCCTTGATCCGCTTAGCCTGTTCGGCTCGATCTGTCGCAAGTCCAATTCTCAGGACCTTCGATTCGGGGTAGTTGCCAACCCCCTCGCCGAAAGACGAAAACGCCCTCCCGGACCCAATCGCAACTTCAAGCGCCCTCACAATCCGCCTGGCGTTCGTGGGCTCCATTCTTGAGGCCGCCAAGGGATCCATCGAAACAAGCCTTTCGTAAAGCCCAGCCAGCCCCCCCGCAAGAGCCTCACTTTCCAGTTCCATCCTCACTTCAGGCCAACTCCCGGGAATCTCAAAGCCATCAAGAGTCGCCTGCGAATACAACCCTGTACCACCGACGAATATCGGAAACGCA
>DAIDIS010000178.1 GCA_027451785.1 Acidimicrobiales bacterium | reverse complement strand
AGTGAACGGTATGGGCCATCTCGTTCACGTCATGATTCGTGACTTCGAGGATATCTTGGATCGAGTTGAGATCCTTCCTTCCGATCAGCTCCTCGTTAGTCGACCGCTCATCCGTTTCCATCATTTCCTCTCAACTTTTCTCATTACCATTTATCGGCACTTCTACGCTTAATTCTGAAAGGGACCGGCTTTTGACACCGGGCAATACGAACACGCTCACAAACCGCTCGACGGCCCGAAGATCAGTAACATCGAAATGCTCCGTCGGACAGACGGAATAGGAAACCACGATCCTTGTGCACCATTCGGCCAATTCGTCGCCTGTTCTCGGGTCGAGCCATCGATCGAGATACCGTGACAGGTGCTCCCTCGAAATCGCAATGAGGCCCTCCAGGCCTTCGAAGGCGAGATGTGTCACCACCGACTCAGGCTCGTTGGAAAGGAGGAATTGGATGGTCTCGTGACCGGACACGAAGCACCACGCCGAATGCATTGCCTTCGCTAGAAACTCCCCCAACTCCTCCGAGGAGTCCGCAATCGACTCAAGGGTCTCAAAAAACCTGGTGAGCTCAAGGTTTATTGCACTGTCGATAATGGCGTCTCGCCCGCCGGGAAAGCACCGGTAGACAGTCGCACGGCTCAATCCCGCCTGTCTTGCAATGTCATCGACGGTGGTTTTGCCGGCGCCCCATCTCGAAAGGCACCTGAGAGCAGAGTCGGCGATCTTCGCTTCGTTACTGGGCACTAGTGAGACAATAACGCAGAAACTGTATCACCGTCAATAGCCTGATTTTCGACCTACCGGTCTGCCCACCCAAGTACCTGTGTTTCAACCAAGCGAGAGGTCACTTCCTCATTCGTCAGGTCGAATGACCCGGGAGCGGAAATCAGCGAGATCACCATTCTTCCGACGTACTCCGCGGCCTCCTGAGCGGTCGTCTCGACGGGTAACCCAAGATCCGTAAGATAGGGAACCAGAAAGGCCGCCATGATGTCCAAGAGAGGCCGCGACTCAACCGTGAGATAATTCACCAAGAGGTCCCGTTCCGTGTCCAACAGAGTCTGGATCACCTGGTGTTGCTCAAGCTGCCTTGCGCCCAGCGAGATGATAGTGGCAAGTAGGTTTCCGGAGCCCGTGACCCCACCCAACTCGCGCCCGATCGACTCAAAAAATCTGGATGCTTCCCAATCGACCACATCACGTATCAATTGCTCCCTGCCTTCAGGGAAGTACCGGTAGATGGTGGCCCTCGATACCCTAGCCTGCCTGGCAACGTCGTCAACCGTAGTCTTTGACAGCCCATAGCGGGCGATGCAATCGAACGCTGCGGAGATGATCCTTGCCCTGGAATCCTCCGGCACCTGCGACCCTCAGTCCATCCCTAAGGTCAAGAAGTTCTCCAAGCCGAATGTCAGGCCCGGGTGATCGGCAACACTACGGACTCCAAGCATCACGCCCGGCATGAAGGACTTACGGTCAATTGAGTCGTGACGAATCGTGAGTGTTTCACCTTCGCTCCCGAAGATAACTTCCTGATGCGCGACA
The DNA here is from genome assembly GCA_027451785.1 of Acidimicrobiales bacterium. Taxonomy (GTDB): domain Bacteria; phylum Actinomycetota; class Acidimicrobiia; order Acidimicrobiales; family JAKAVM01; genus DAIDIS01. The sequence continues at coordinate 7,118 of DAIDIS010000178.1, read as the reverse complement.
AGTCCCTTCAAGCGCACGGAGTGAATAGGTATCCCAGTCGCAGATTTCCCGCCTCGGGCACCTTCTACAAGGATCTTGCGCGTTGGGTCATTAGCCATCCGCCCACCCCTGGACTCCTCGATCAGCTTGATGGTCGCCAATGCCGTTCCCGAAGGAGCGTCGGCCTTGCGATCGTGATGAAGCTCGATGATTTCACAATCCTCCAAGTACCTGGCAGCAATTTGGGAGAACTTCATCATCAAAACCCCCCCGAGGGCGAAATTTGGTGCAATTAGGCAGTTGCAGGACTTTCCGGCGAACTTCCTTTCCAAATCAGCCAAGTCGCCTTCGCTGAACCCAGAAGTGCCCGCAACTGCATGTACGCCATTGGAGGCACACCACTCCAAGTTTTCCTTGGCAACACCGGGAACAGTGAAGTCAACGATCACGTCAACCGAACTTGGGTCGAGCGAGTCAATGGATGAACACCGGGCCACATCAACTCCCAATACCCCGGACCCAACCGGAGCGCCAGGACCGTCTGCCCCAAATTGAGGATCGATCGCCGTGGTCAAGACCATGTCGTCCGCCCCTGCTATGGCCCGACAGGTTTCGGTACCCATTCTGCCCAGCGCTCCTGCAACGCCGACCCTGATTCTCTCGTCACCCTTCATCAATCGAGCCAATCCTCTACTTGTGAGGTCTCAAAGGGACCGACAACCGTGGTAACCATTGGCCCCTCCATGATGTTGTCAATGACGCGCGCAACATCCATCCTGGTGACTGCATCCACCTTTGCGCATGCCTCGTCGACTGATAAGGGAGGCAACCCGGTCAGAACCGCCTGCGCACAAGCACCCATCCTTGAAGAGACGTCATCGGCCCCCAATCTGGTCGCGGTAATTATGCTGCGCTTGGCTCTCTCGACTTCCTCGTCACTGATCCCACCTCCCCTAAGGGACGCAAGAACCTCGAGCATCAGTGCATAGGTCTTTTGACCTTGCTCCGGCGACGTACCTGCGGACGCGCTCCAAATTCCCGTGTCCTCGAAGAGAAGCGTGTCGGAGTACACCGAGTAAGCCAACCCGTGCTGTTCTCTGACAACTGAGAAGAGCCGCGAAGACTGGCCTCCCCCAAGAACCTGGTCGGCAATGAGCAGCGGCCAACGTTCTTGGGATCGCCTTGGGAATGCTCTGTAGCCCACCAGAATTTGAGCCTGCGAAGACGAGTGCTCCAGGACGGCCAACCGTTCGGGGTCCTCCTCGGGTGCCGTTCGCGCCGCCCTTTGAGCCCCGGGTTTCAAGCTTTCCGAAGTGCCGAGTGCGGCCAAAATCTCGTCCATCGTGATTGCACCGGCCGCAGAGAACACGATGTTGCGTTTGCAGTAGTTGGTACTAACGAATCCCTTCAACTCCGCCGAAGAGATAGCTCCAACTGACTCTTGTGTCCCGAGAACGTCTCGGCCTAGAGGGTGGCCAGGGAAAAGCGCCTGGCAAAATACTTCTCCCGCCAAGTCGCCTGGGTCGTCGAAATGCGCAAGTATTTCCTCTTCAACTACCTTGCGCTCGGATTCCAAGTCCTCCTCGCGCAACGCCGGCTCACCGATAAGGCCGGCCATCAATGGAGTCACTTCCCCGACAGCATCGGGCAATACCCTGGCATAGAACGCCGTAAACTCCTTGCCGGTAACAGCATTGGACTCTCCTCCGTGAGAGTCCAAGATAAGGGCTACCTGCTTAGCATCAAGTTCGTCTGTCCCCTTGAATGCCATGTGCTCCATGAGATGCGACGCACCGGCAAGCTCCTCCGGCTCGTCGCGGGACCCGGAACCGACAAAGTAACCTATGGCAACCGAATTGGCGCCAGGTATCTCGTCGACCACCACGCGGATCCCGCCTTCGAGCTCTCGAATTTCAATCAAGGGAACTTTGCTCCCTAGCTCCTAGGACGCCTCCGGCCGGTCCTCGGGCCACCAGGCCCCCGGCGCGGAGCCCCACCACGCGACTCCTCTTGAGCCGGACCCAAGTCACCGAACTCATCGGTGAGCTCCTTTTCGAACTCGGCCTCAAATGAGGCAAAACCAGCGCCTTCACCGGCGCCTTCCGATTGGGCCGAAGACCTTGAACCGGATCCACCCTTTGGTTCTCCACCCTCAGCGGAGCCGGAAGTCAACTGCCCAACCAACGACAGCGAGACTTTGCCCTGCTGATCAACGTCGTCGACGCGGACCTTGACCTGTTCCCCGACTTCAAGAACGTCTTCCACTCGCTCGACCCTGCGTTGGCCGCCTCCGAGCTTGGAGATATGCAACAACCCGTCACGACCAGGCAGTATGTTCACGAAGGCACCGAACTTGGTGATGTTCACAACCGTACCGTCGTAGTCGGCCCCGATCTCGGCCTTGGGCGGGTTCAGAATTAGGTCAATCCTGGCCAGAGCATCCTTGACCGCCGAGGATTCCTTTGCCCCAACCGTAACCATCCCAACCTTGCCGTCGTCGTCGATTGAGATGTCGGCGCCGGTCTCTTGCTGAATTGTGTTGATCACCTTGCCCTTGGGGCCGATAACCTCTCCGACCTTGTCGAGCGGGATCTGCATCGCGACAATCTTGGGTGCGTTATCGTTGACCTCTTCGCGAGGCTTGGAGATTGCATCGGCCATCACACCGAGAATCGTCATGCGCGCTTGCTTTGCCTGCTGAAGCGCCTTAGCCAGCACTTCAGCCGGAAGGCCATCGATCTTGGTGTCGAGCTGAAGCGCCGTGACGAACTCAGCCGTTCCCGCAACCTTGAAGTCCATGTCACCGAAAGCGTCCTCGGCGCCCTGGATGTCCGTGAGAGTCGTGTACTTGCCCTCTTCATAGACCAAGCCCATTGCGATACCGGCCACAGGTGCTTTAATCGGCACGCCCGCGTCCATCAGCGATAGCGTCGAACCGCAAACCGAAGCCATCGAGGTCGAACCATTCGAGGAAAGAACTTCGGAAACCAGACGAAGGGTATAAGGGAACTCCTCCTCCGATGGAATAACCGGCAAGAGCGCCCTCTCTGCGAGAAGGCCGTGGCCGATCTCCCTGCGCTTCGGCCCCATCATCCTCCCGGTCTCTCCGGTCGAAAATGGCGGGAAATTGTAATGGTGCATGTAGCGCTTGGAGTCTTCGATTCCGATGGTGTCCAAAAGCTGCGCCATCTTCGGCATACCCAAGGTCGCAAAGTTGAGGACCTGAGTCTCGCCTCTCTCAAAAAGTCCCGTGCCGTGGGCGGTCGGCACAACGCCTACCTCAGCATGGAGGGGACGGATCTCCTCTACCGTCCTGCCGTCGATACGGATACCTTCTTCTACGATCCGTTGACGAACAAGCTTCTTCGTCAGAGACTTGATCGCGCCGGAAACCTCCCTTTCGCGCCCCTCGAACTCGTCCCCAAGAGCGGTTTTGATCTCGTCGGCAACGGCTTCAAGAGCCTCCTTGCGCTCCGACTTGCCGGTCAGCGAGTTCGCCTTGGCCAACTGGTCGCGGCCCACTTCAACTACACGTTCAAAGACATCCTGCTCATAGTCGGCGAATGTTTTGTAGTCGATGGTCTTTTTCGGCCCAACTTTGGCGACTAGATCACGTTGTAGGGCTATCGACTCCTTGATCCACTTCTTGGACTCTTCGAGACCTTGGGCGATGACCTCTTCAGTCACCTTGGGAGCGCCGTCTTGGTAAAAGCCGTAGGCACTCTCAGTTCCCCCGGCCTCGACCATCATGATGGCTACGTCGGCGTCGGGAGAATCGCTGAGCGCTCTACCTGCTACCACCATTTCCATGGTGCACTCGTCACCCTCTTGGTATGTGACATGAGGGATCCATCGTCCGTCTTGGGTATATCCGACCCTTACGGCACCAATTGGGCCATCGAAGGGGATTCCGGAGAGCATCAGTGCCGCAGAAGCGGTGTTGATGGCAAGTACGTCATGGGGATTTTCCTGGTCGGCACCAAAGATTGTGCCAACGACGTGAACCTCATTACGGAATCCTTCGGGAAACGACGGGCGAAGTGGCCTATCGATCAACCGGCAGGTAAGTATGGCCTGATCGGTCGCACGCCCTTCCCTCCTAAAGAACGAACCCGGGACCTTGCCGGCGGCGTACATTCTCTCTTCAATATCTACCGTGAGGGGAAAGAAATCCGTTCCCTCCCTCACTTCTCGCTTTGCGACCGCTGTGACGAGGACCATTGTGTCCCCGATTCTCCCCACAACTGCACCATCCGCCTGCCCTGCAAGCTTTCCGGTTTCGAACGAAAGAGTTCGGTCCGTTCCCGAGATGGGGCCGGATACCGAGATAGCGTCTGTCACGCTCTCTCCTTTTCATATGGACGAGGGCGGCTGAAGCCAGTTCCCAGTCGTCGTCGACCTGCGGCACCGGAGATATGCGGCACTGTGCAAGAGTCACGCCGTGAAATCCCACCTAGCAGGGGGCATTCTTTGGTCGCCCCAAAAAATACAGGTGAACGGCGACTGGCAGCTGGCGGTCCATACCGCCCGCTCTAACTACCGTCTAATGCCGAGGCGCCCGATGATGGTTCGATAACGCTCAACGTCGTTAGCTTTCACGTAGTCGAGCAGTCGTCTCCGCTTACCGATAAGCTTCATCAGCCCACGGCGAGTATGGTGATCGCCCTTGTGAACTTTGAGATGCTCAGTCAAATGGGCGATACGGCCAGAAAGAATGGCAATCTGGACCTCCGGTGAACCGGTGTCCGTATCGTGAAGTCGATGCTCGGCGATCGTCGCCGGCTTGTCAATTGTGCTCGTCTTTGTCATCAGTTCCTCGTACGCAATAACTCTAGCAGGGTTGAGCAAGTTCAACCCAAGTGATGGGCCAAGCTTGTCTTGGCCTCGGTTATGTCCAACTCAATCTGCGAGATCAACTCCTCGACGGAGCCGAACTTCATTTGACCCCGCATCCAGGCGGTGAAGTCAATTCGTACCCATTTCCCGTAAAGATCGACATCGCGATCGAGTAGGTGGGACTCGACCAGCGCTGGAACGGAATCGTCGTAAAAAGTCGGCCGCCTGCCAACTGATATGACGCTGGGGCACCGCTGGAGGGATGTCTCGCCCTCCACGGAAGTAAATCCGCTGTAGACGCCATCTTTGGGCAATAGGACTCTGTCTAGGGTCTTCAGATTTGCCGTTGGGCACCCCAGGTCCTTCCCCCCGACTCCGTCACCCCTGACTACTTCACCGCGAACCTGATACTCCCGGCCCAGCAACGAAGCAGCTCTGGCTACTTGTCCGTCCGCAACAAGCCAGCGGATCGAAGTCGAAGAGACCGATGGCGACCCGCTCCTCGGATCCAAGGGAGCATCTTGTGACCTTATAAGCGAAACGTCGTCCACCGAGAAGCCAAGATCGATGCCCATCGACTTCAACAACTCGACGTTGCCCGATCGGTTCTTCCCGAAATGAAAGTCGTGACCGACGACAATTTCCTTGGCCCCAAGCGTTCCTACAAGCATGTCCGAGACAAAGTCCTCCGCCGGAATTGAAGCCGTCTCAGCGTCGAAATGGACGAAATAGGCGAAATCGACGCCTGTACACGCTAGGAGCTCAAGCTTCTGCTCACCATCGGAAAGCAACAGCGGAGCCAATTCAGGCTTTACAATTTCGGCCGGGTGCCTGTCGAACGTAACGACCACGCTCGGCACTCCCCTTGCCTCCGCCTTTTCCTTGACCTGCCTGATGATTTCTCGGTGTCCGATGTGAACTCCATCATAAGCGCCGATGGTCAGAACTGATTCGCTCAAGCGGGCGTCTGCCCTTGCGCCGGCACGTTCAAAAGCGCTTTTGTTCCCTTGAGCCTCGGCGTCCCTGAACTCACGCAGGTCGACAAGCCCGGAGACCGACGGCACACAACCCATATTCAGACCGCTGGACCCAAGACCACCGAAGGTGGAACCACGACCTCACCCGAGCTGAGTTTTTTGGCCCTGTCTCGCTCGAACACGGCGATCAATTCACCGGACGCCCCAGCTACAAACCATGGGCCTGATTCCCCGAACTTCGCCAGCTCTTTCAGTTCAAGGGGGGATCCATGTCGGACTCTCCCCAATTCCCTCTCATCAATATCCGCTTTGGTCATTCCGGTAAATTGAGAGACGGCCGCAGTAATGGGGATCAGGTCAGACGAAGAGCACTCCTCCACCGTCACCGCACTTTCGATGCCAAAGGAACCTATCTTGGTTCGTCTCAAGTTTCTCAAGTGAGCCCCGCCGTCGAGGGCATTGCCTAAGTCACGAGCTAACGAGCGAATGTAGGTACCCGCGGAACAATCCACTTCGCAATCGAACACATTCGGAGGCTTTCCCGGAGACCGGCCAATATCAAGCTTGTAGACCTTTACTTCGTTCGCGGCCAAAGGAACTGCCTCGCCCTTCCTCGCCAATTCGTACGAACGAACGCCATCGACCTTCTTGGCCGAGACCGAAGGAGGTACCTGCTGGATGACCCCTACAAACTTAGAGGCTGCCTCCCGCACCGCATCGAGGCTCAAGTCAGGCATAACATACTCAGCAACTACAGACCCGGATGCATCGTCTGTATCGGTCACTTGGCCGAAAACGATCTCCCCGGTGTAGGACTTGGTATCGCCTGCGGTGAACCTCAATAGCCTGGTCATCTTCCCGACCCCAACCAAGAGAACTCCGGTGGCGTCTGGGTCCAGAGTCCCGGAGTGGCCGACTTTCCGGGTACCAAGAACGCCTCTCAGCTTGGCTACAACATCATGAGACGTCCAACCTGCATCTTTGTCTACCACCAGCAAGCCCTCGGGCTCGCCCCCCAGCGTCTTTGATGAGAGCGCACGAAGAGCGCTGTCGATTCTGTCGCCACTCGAGATTGCAGGGTCTTCCATGAATACGAGCTGAGGGGTCCTCTTCGTCCTTACTGTCTTGGCTATCGCCGCTTGGAGCCGGACCCGTTCCGAGACGAGCAGCTCTTGGTTTCCTTCGGATAGCTCTGCAAGAAAGACCGTTGCACGCCTCATATCCGGGTCGCATTCCACCCCGGTAACGGTAAGCAAAGCGACCAAGTCGGACTCCATTGCCATGCGTTCCAACTCATACGCGACGGCATGCCTGATTGACCCGTTT